>JALZIO010000134.1 GCA_030860245.1 Actinomycetota bacterium
CAGCAGAGCAGGACCAGCCTGTGTCGAGGGGGAGCAATAACGTGGTGATGGGCGCGACCTGTCGTTTGATAAACCGGGCGCGCCCTACTTTCTTACCGCACGCGCCCGCCGGCAAGGCTATCGGTGACTACGAAGGCCGGTATCGCTCGGGATATTTTTGCCGATTGATGTGGGTAATGTAACCTCGGAATGTAGCCCACTATCTTGTACATCCCGAATCTTGAGCGACGGTTGTGCCGCAAGAAATATTTTGACCGCGATATATTGAGATCAGCAACCCTGCTTGGGCTCAACAACTTATGTGGTTTGGTTATTTTTCAACACAACCGCACCAAGTCCGACCAATCGTCACTAACTGTCATCCGACGAGGGTCGGGCGCCGCTATCTCTCCCCACCAGACCAGCGACAGCATTTCTCAGATCAAGCACTCTGACGGGCTTCGCCAGGTGCAACTGGTACCCGGCGGCCAGCGCCCGCGCCTTGTCCTCCATCCGGGCGTAGCCGGACAGCGCAACGGCGGGCATGAAACCACCTTCGCGTGATTCCTTCTCCCTCACTTTTTTGATCAATGAATACCCGTCCTCCCCCGGCAGGCCGAGGTCGCTGACCAGCACGTCGGGCCGCCAGCCCTCAAGCACATTTAACGCTTCCGCCGTAGAAGCCACGGCTTTCACCTCGGCACCGCGCCGCCTGAACACCATCGCCAGCATGGCGAGCGTGTCCTCTTCGTCCTCAACGACCAGCAAACGGAGTCCCGGAAACGTAGGGTAGCCACCAACGGACTCGCCCTCGGCGGGGCCGGGGAGGAGTGGCGCCGACCCTCCGACCGGCACGTCGGCCTCCGGGTGTGGTTGTCCACGCACCGGAAGACTGACGGTGAAGGTCGCCCCCTCGCCTTCGCTCGCCGCGCTGACGGTTCCCCCGTGCGCCTCTACGAGGTACCGCACGATTGCCAGCCCGAGTCCTAGCCCGCCGTGCTTCCTAGTGGTCGAACTGTCGGCCTGGCGGAAACGCTCGAAAATGTGAGGCATGAAGGCGGGGCTGATCCCCTCCCCGTTGTCACTGACAGTAAGGCGCACGTACCCCCCGGTACGTTCGAGACGCACCTCGATGCGCCCGCCCTGCGGCGTGAACTTGACGGCGTTCGACAGCAGGTTCCAAGCGATCTGCTGGAGGCGATCCGGGTCTGCCGTGGCCGTGCCCACCTGCGAATCGAGCGAACACACGAGGGCGATGCCTTTGGCCTGAGCCGCCGGGCGGATCGTCTCGACCGCCGCGACAATGGCGAGGGCCGGTTCAGTCGTTTGCATGTTGAGTCGGATCTTGCCGGTGATGACGCGCGACACGTCGAGGATGTCTTCGATGATCTGCGCTTGCGCCCCGGCGTTACGCTCGATCACCTCGACGGCATGGGCCGTAGTCTCCGCGTCGAGTCCGCCGGAGCGCAACATCTGCGCCCACCCGACCACCGCCGTCAGCGGGGTGCGCAACTCGTGCGAGACGGTGGCGAGGAATTCATCCTTGGCACGGTTGGCCGCCTCGGCCTCCTGCCGTGCCTCCCGCTCGCGGGCCAGCGCCTGCCTGCGTTCGGTCACGTCGTGCGCCATACCCCGCACGACGGGTGACTCGACGCCCTCGGTGCGCAGAGTGTTGTGATACTCCCAGATCCTCCTCTTCCCACACGCTGTCCGCACCTGCATGACGCCCTTAGCGAAGCCGTCCCTTTTAATCTTTGCGATGTACTGATCGAACTCGTCGCGGTGCTCGGGCGTTAAACCGTCCCGGATGTTCATTCCCATGAGAGAACTCTGCTCGTACCCCAGTACCCGCGACGCCCACGGGTTCACCGAGAGGATGCGCCCTTCGAGGTCGTGGGTGCAGATCAATTCGTGGCTATTTTCGACCAGGTCGCGGTAACGATCCTCGCTTTCGCGTAGCGCCTGCTCCGCGAGTTTGCGCTCGGTGATGTCGCGCAAGATGCTCAGGTGGAGGCCGAGCGCGAAACGGCTGGCGGTGTACTGGGCGACGCGCCTCTCCCCATTCGGTCGCACGAAGGAGAACTCTCCCGTCTCACTCCCTTTCTGAGTATAAACATCATAGAGGGTGGCCGCGTCGGGCGAGTTCGTCGTCCGCAAATCGGAGACGTTCATGCGTAACAACTGCTTGCGGGGGTAGCCCAACAACCCACAGGCAGACTCGTTGACCTTGAGGTAGTTCCCGGCGTCGTCGGCGATCACGATGGCGTCCCTGCTGTTCTCGAACAGCAGACGGAACTGCT
>JALZIO010000157.1 GCA_030860245.1 Actinomycetota bacterium
AGGTAGGAATCCTCTGGGACGTCCTTTCGTTCTTCCCTCGCAGGTTCCATCCTTTTGCTGTTCGCCCGTACGCCGAGCGAGCGGTCCCCAACCTCTTGGGGCGCTTGGAGCATCACATCCAGAATGACCGTTACGTGATCCTGTCGACGCACAGTCAAGGCACCGTGCTCGCATACGCGGCGCTCCAGCAGTTGCGTGCGAAGGACGTCGAGAAGAAAAGGACCTCAAAGGTCTCGTTCATGACCTACGGATCACCCTTGAGTCAACTGCACGCCCGCTACTTCCCCGCCCTCTTTGGCGGCACTGACTACGACGATCTGAGCAGAGTCCTCTACGGCGACGACCAGAACGGGCCTCGGGCCGTCTCGTGGTGCAACTTCTACCGGCTTACCGATCCCATCGGCAAGGACGTCAACTTCGACCAGGACGAGCACCTCGACGCGCCACCTAATGACTCCCGTAACGTGATCGTGAAAGACCCCTGCGAAGACACCTTGTCGTCACTTCCGATCGCGGATCGATGGGACGGTTATCCCGATCCGATGCGGGTTCCCTTCGACCGGTTGGCGGGCCACTCCTACTACAACCACGAGAGGGTTCTCAAGAAGCACTTGAAAGACCTGCGAACAAGAATGGCTGCCACAGCAGCGGGGAGCCCGCCGCCGTCGGATGGTCTCGATATGAGCGACGTCCCGCTACAAGACATACGACGTCAAGTTGGCCCAAGGGAGCCTGTGGACCAGAGGGCCGCTGAGACCCCCAAACCGCCTGCGTAGCCGGGTCCCCGCAACGGCGGGTCGCCCAGTGGCAGTCTGACCAAAATACCGAAAGGGGGTTCGACATGCCGGGATTCTTCCATCGGATGTGGACCACATCCGCCAACGCGCTCGACAACCGTTTCCATTGGGATCGCATGCCACGACCGTTGGGGATCTTCACGCTCGCGGGGTTGCGCAACCTCTACCGTGAAAAGAATCTCTACGACACGGCCACGACATCACCCACCGAGGAAGGGGTGAGGAAAGAGGAACGGCTGGCAAACATCAACATCCGCACGCTCGACGGCAGCTACAACGATCTCGACGACCCCGCGATGGGGAGCATCGGCAGCCGCTTCGGGCGCAACATTCCGATCGCTGCTACGCATCCGGAGAAAGAGCCGGACATCCTGGAGCCAAATCCCCGCGTGATCAGTCGCCGGCTGCTGACTCGAGATGAGTTCATTCCCGCCACAACGCTGAACGTTCTCGCCGGTGCGTGGCTGCAGTTCGAGGTCCACGACTGGTTCAGTCACGGCAAGAACGAACCGGAGAACCCCTGGAAGATAGAGCTCGATGAAGACGATGAATGGACCCAGGATCCCATGGAGATACAGCGCACTCGCCGGGACCCGACCTCCGACTTCGACGAAGCCACTCCCCCCACTTACGTCACCGACGACAGCCACTGGTGGGACGGCTCGCAGATCTACGGGAGTACGCGCGAGTTCGCCGACAAGCTGCGATCAAACGAGGATGGAAAGATCCGAATCGACTCAACGGGCCTGCTTCCCAAGGAGCTCGAGGACGGGCTCGATCTCACCGGAGCGCAGGGCAACTTCTGGATCGGCCTCGGCCTGCTGCACACGCTCTTCTCGCTCGAGCACAACGCTATCTGCGAGCGGCTCCGTAGTGCGTATCCCACGTGGCTGGATCAGAAGCTCTACGACCATGCACGGTTGATCAACGCGGCGCTGATGGCCAAGATCCACACGGTCGAGTGGACGCCGGGAATCATCGCCCATCCCACCACCAAGCTCGCGATGAACGCGAACTGGTGGGGCCTGATGGGCGAGCGTTTCAGGAAGCGCTTCGGACGGCTCGGGTCGAGCGAGATCCTCAGCGGGATTCCGGGGGCTCCAACGAAGCACTTCGAAGTGCCCTACTCGCTCACGGAGGAGTTCGTCGCCGTCTACCGCATGCACCCGCTTCTCCCCGACGACTTCACGTTCCGCTCGCTTGAGGACGACCGCGTACTGCAGCAGAGAACCTTTCGGGAGGTCGGCGCGCTCGATACCCGCACGCGCATCGAGGAGATAGGGATGGCGAACGCGTTGTACTCGTTCGGAGTCGCGCACCCAGGGGCGATCACGCTTCATAACTACCCCCGTTTCCTCCAGACCTTCGAGCGACCCGATGGAACCACGATGGACCTTGCGGCCGTCGACATCATGAGAACGCGCGAGCGCGGTGTTCCGCGCTACAACGAGTTCCGCAGGCTCTGGCACCTCAAGCCGGCGGACTCATTCGAGGACTTGACCAAGGATGCGGCTCGTGCAGAGGAGCTAAGCAGCGTCTACGACGGAGACATCGAGAGGCTCGATCTCATGGTCGGTCTCTATGCCGAGCCGCTCCCAAAGGGCTTCGGGTTCAGTGACACCGCCTTTCGAGTATTCGTCCTTATGGCGTCGCGAAGACTTAACAGCGACCGCTTCTTTACGATCGACTACAAGCCCGAGGTGTATACGCAAGAAGGCATCGAGTGGGTCGGCAATACCACGATGGTCGATGTCCTCCTGAGGCACTATCCGCAGCTCGCCCCCGCCCTCAGCGGAGTCCAGAACGGATTCGGCCCCTGGAAAAGAGTGCGACCGTGACGTATCGCTGCTCGTTATCTCATTTCTAAGAGAACTGGCAAGCGGGTTCCGTCCGCGGCGACCTGATTACTGCATAGATTGTGGCGGATGGGAATTCGAGCTTGGCCTGCCGCTCGAGAGGATCGACCGAACTCGAACACGCACTCCCTCGACCTGGGTACTGCTTAACGGTGCACGCACAACGCCAACAGCGCGTTGGCTTGACCGAAGCCAACTGAAGATCACATCCGGGGGCAGAGGGGTGGAATCGGTGGGACATAGGTGCCGGAGCCACTGTCGCCCCACGAGCCGGCGCCGGGTCGAGCAGTGGGACAGAGGTGGCGGAGCCGATGTGAGACAGAGCTACCGAACTCTCACACAGGCCTGACACGGGCTCGCGTGTCAAACGCGTGTCCAAGCTCGCTGAAGCCCCGCCGACCCGAAGGTAAAATAGACCCCGACCTGCGGTTTTACAGTTGCAGGGGCGGGATTTGAACCCGCGACTTCCGGGTTATAAGCCCATAGAATCTCGCCGGCTCCTCGCCCGGCTACCGACCGGTAGGACCGACAGCTCCGCGAGCCTTGGACGATCGAACCTTCGCCCGGAGGGCGGACTTGGTTCGGCTCGGCGGTCCTGTCGTCTCAGGACTTACCGGCGGCCTCCACTGTAGAACGTAGCGGGCTTCGCCCTGGTGTGCTATTGACTAAGACCCGACAGCCAAGGGGAGTGGATGCAAGGATCGAGTAGTCGGATCGGCTTCATCACAGGAGCCGCCGGTTCCATCGGTCGGGCGACGGTACGAACCCTGTCCTCTCGTGGGCTCGCTATCGCCACGGCTGATCAAAGACGGTTGCCACGGTCAGAAGCAGGACTGGTCGCCAGTGAACTCGCGGTCGACCTTCGCGACGAAGCTGCTATAGGCAATGCTGTGTTCAAACTCCGCAGTCTGGGGCGACTAGAGCACGTCGTCGCTATCGCTGGGGGCGGCGACCGAGAGGAGCTGGCGCAATCCGATCCCGTCACGGAAGACCTTCAGATCTTCTCCAGGGTTGTCACCAACAATCTGCTGATCGCTTTCTCGACCATCCGTCACGTGGTCCCCCTCTTGCGAGAGGGTAACGGAAACCGTTCGATAACCCTCGTTGGATCCATCAACGCATTCGGGGGATATGGAGCACCCGGGTACTCAGCGGCCAAGTCAGGGCTCATCGGTCTGACCAACGCCCTTGCCACGCCGCTTGGGGCCGACGGCATCCGCATCAACTGCCTAGCCCTGGGGACCGTCGACACGGAAAACCTGCGCGAGCTCGCTGCGGCGCGAGGCGCAAGCCCGGATCTTTCCGCGATCGCAGCCAAGGCGCCCCTCGGGCGGGTGCTGACGCCAGGCGAGGTCGGCAGAGCTCTAGCAGCGATCGCTCTGGACATGACCGGCCTCACCGGCGCCACAATCGTGCTCGACAACGGCCAGACGCGCATCCGATGAAACTGACATGAGACGCGAGTGGCTCCGTCTCAGCGGGTTTCTGGACAGACTTGGGACCCGGCTCCGATGGGTACCGGAGGCGGTCGCCCTGACACTGGCTGCCCTGATCGTCGGAGGAACCATAAGGGCCACTGCGGAAGGAGCCGACTGGAGAAGCATCCTCCGAAGCCAGGCGATGAACATCGCGTTCGGCGCTCTCCTCGCCGGATTCGGATACCTCCTGTACTTCCTCAGATTCCGGCAGGCGCAGTTGACGATGTACCTAAGACGCTCGCGGCTCCCTATGTCCCGTCTTGGGAAAACGGAGGACCCCGATCCCCTTGGGAAGACCATCGTCGATGAGCTCCTCGCTGCGCGCCCTCCGCGTGCGTGTTTGATCAAGGGTCTGGCAGGTACGGAGCACTCTCGCCTCCTTGCCGATGTGGCTGCACGATTGGCGAGCAAGCGTAGAGTCCCTGTGGTTGTAGATTTGGCGGACGAAGCCAGCAATACAAGCCTACCGGCCCTAACGCGAGACAGGTTCGTGACTCAGCTGGTGGGATCATCGGGGGATGAAGCGAACGGCCGACGGCTCTACGCGTCGCTCGTCAAGAAGCAGAAGGTAGTCGCTCTTGTCAAGGGGCTTGACCAGGTGGGACAAGGTAAGCCTCTTGCGAGCAGACGAGCCGCCTTGGCCGACTTGCTTGAAGGATTGCTGGCGGAGCAAATCCCGTTCGTGGCTTGGGTGAATGAGGACCTCGCTCCATCCATCAGCGAAGTTGCCGCGTTCCACGCCCGCCCGATGCCGGATGCTGAATTCAGACAGCACATCACCCATAAGCTTCGGCTTCGCGACGGCAGCCCGGATGGCGAACCCACAAAGCTGGAACAGGCATTTGGCGTCGCGTTCGACGACGTCGAGCCCACGCGCGAACTCGCACTCATAAACCTCTCGCTCGATGTGCTCGTCCGCCGAGTACGCGCCGGAGAGGATGGGGAGCACGCGGTGCGCATCCTCTTTTCCGATCGATGCCTGTTCCGGCGCCATCTCGCATGGATGTGTGAATGGACTCTGAATATCGCACTCGACGAGATCGGCGTTACCAACTCGCCTGTCCTGGTCGCCCTGGAGGCGGTGGGAAGGGAAGCTCATTACCAGAGGGAGCCGGAGTTGAGCTGGGATGATGCGTCCCGCGCTTTGGACGCAGAGAACCGACGCCGATTCGCGGCGGGCGTGGCCTCATTGTCCCAGCGGGACGTGGTGACGGTGTCTGGCTCCGGAAGCGGCAGAGTGATCCGCTTCACCCATCCCATGTGGTTCGCCTTCGCCGGCACGCTCGGCCTCAAATTGGATCCACTTTACTGGCGTGATCTACTCCAGCCTGGTGTTCCTGTCGCGACACTCAATGCCTTGACGGGTGCCCTAATGACCTTTGGACCGCCGGCGGTCAGTGAGCGGGCGGCTGTGGGAGGGCTGAGCCAAGTGAACGCGGGGCGAACAAGCCCTGGCGGGCGGTCATTCGTCCGAGTATTGAGGCAAGTTGGCGTTGGTGAGAGGACCGACATATCCCTTGAGATGGTCCGGGCCGTGATCCTCGCCCTACAAGCCGATGGAGAGCCGCTCGACATGGGCGATTTCGAAGTCGAGATTCTCGACAAGAGTTGGTCAGCCTCGATCGATCTGAACAAGCTGAGGTTCGTTTCGGGCGTCGAGTTCAGCCGCGACCCCATGCTGATCGATTTCCTCTGGCGTCAAGTCGACTACCCGTATTT
>JALZIO010000180.1 GCA_030860245.1 Actinomycetota bacterium
CCTCCAGGGCCTCGCACCGCTGCCCGAGTTCGACGAGCTCGGCCGTCCCCCATGGCTCTTCGGAGAGACCGTGCACCGGCACTGCCCGCGCGCCGGATACTACGAAGAGGGGATCTTCGCGAAGAGCTACGGTGACAAGGAATGCCTCGTCGAGCTGGGCTGCTGGGGGCCCGTCGTGCAGTGCAACATCGCCGAGCGCGGCATCCTGAACGGCACCGGGGGATGCATGCAGATGGGGGGCATCTGCATCGGCTGCACCATGCCGGGATTTCCGGACAAGTTCTCGCCGATCTACTCCGCGCCGCCCGGTTCGATGATCTCGTCCAACACCTCGCGCGTGGTCGGCGGGTTCATCCGCCGTATGCGCACCGCCACGATGGCCGACAAGAACCGCACGGCTCGCTGGGAGGGCAAGGACACGCCCTCGGGTTGGGCTCGCTACAGCAGCCAGCCGAAGGGCGCGCAGAAGCTGCTGCACAAGGCTTATCGCGCCTATCAACATTCGAAGATCGGCGGCTAGGCGAAAGCTTGGGTAGGTCTCGCCGGGCAGGAGAAAGGTGAAAGAGCATGTGCTTTAAGAACCTCCCGATCGACTTCGATGAGAACGGGAAGGCGCGGCTGAGAGAGGGCGTCGCCGATCACTATTCCCTGACGCCCAACGGTTCGACGAAGGAGTACACCAAGAGGATCCAGCGACCCATAGGCGGCGGAGCCATCGCGACCGAGGGCAAGGTGCGGGACTGGATGATCGACCCGATCACCCGCGTGGCCGGTGCTCTTGCGGTTCACATCGGGCTGGACGTCGAGCGGCGCGTGGCGGTCGATGCGCACTCCATGGCGATGCTCTTCCGTGGCTACGAGATAATCCTGCAGGGGCGCGACCCCCGAGACGCCATCGACATCTCCTCGAGGGCCTGCGGCGTGTGCGGGGGAGTGCACGCGTCGGTGTCGTCGCAGGCGCTCGACATGGCGTTCGGCGTCCGCACTCCGCCGATGGGTGTCGTGGTCCGCAACCTCGGAGCGGGGGCCGAGATGCTCTACGACCACCCCATCCACCTCGGGCTCCTCGCCGGCCCCGACTACTCCACCGCGCTCGTCTCGATCACGAACCCCGAGATCGTGACCAAGGCCGAGACGACCTCGGCCCCCCATGCGCACGTCCACGGCTACAAGACGATCAAAGACATCATGGATGCCATGGATCCCCTGACGGGGGCCATCTATCTCGAGGCGATCGAGTTCACGCGACTCGCACGCGAGATGTGCAACTTCATGTTCGGGAAGTACCCGCACCCCTCCACGCTCGTTCCCGGCGGCGTCACGACGACGCTTTCGACCACCAGCTTCAACGAGTTCTACACGAGGCTCATCAAGTTCTTCGATTACTCCAAGCGTCTGGCCGCCTGGTGGGACGACGTGCTCGACTTCTTCCTCGAGCACAACCCGGACTACGCGCTCGTCGGAGCACGGCCGAACAATCTGATTCAGACGGGGATCTGGGACAACCCCTGGGCCTTCGACGCGCAGTACGAGAACATGGTCGATTGGGGCGACAAGCGCTGGTCGGTTCCCGGAGTCATCAGGGACGGCGAGCTCGTGACCACGAACCTGCACCAGATCAACTGCGGGGTCGAGGAGTTCGTCGAGCACTCTTTCTACGACGAGTGGACATCGGGCGAAGATGGCGCCAAATACGCCACCGACCCCGCGGGCAACCCGATCTCGCCCTACCACGCTTGGAACAAGCAGACCATTCCTCGTCCCGAGGGGCGCAACTTCAAAGAGAAGTACTCCTGGTCCACCGCTCCCCGCTGGGATCGCACGACCATGGAGACCGGCGTCTACGGCCGGATGTGGACGACGGCTCTGGCTCAGCTCATGGAGCCCAACGATTTCATCGAGCCGACGGGCGACGGGCTGAAGATGCTGATGCCGAAGTTCGAGCTTCCCGAGATGGAGCTCGAGTGGAAGGTCCCCAAGCAGGTCAACGCGTTCGAGCGCAACCGGGGACGAGCCTACGGAGTTGCGTTCACCGCCGCGATCACGATGAACATGCTCCTTCAAGGCTTCGATTTGTGGCGCAAGGGCGAGACCAAGGCCTGGACCAAGTTCCAGATCCCCAAGGGCGAGATCACCGCCTGTGGCTTCACCGAGGCCGGGCGTGGCTATCTCACCCACCACCTGACCACGGACAAGGGTCGCATCGTCAACTATCAGATCAACACCCCGTCGACCTGGAACGCGTCCCCGCGTGACCCCTTCGGTAACCCGGGGGCCTACGAGGAGGCCATCATCGGCACTCCGCTGCTCGAGACCACCAAGGACGACGAGTTGAAGGGCATCGACGTGTTGCGGACGATCCGTTCGTTCGATCCGTGCATGCCGTGCACGACGCACATGGACACCGGACGCGGCGTGATGGTTCGAGAGGTCAACTCGTGCTCGTGCACCCTGGAGTAGGAGTGGGTCCGCGGCCATCTTGAAGGACGCACAGCTTCCGCCCCATCTCGCCGTGCCGGACGGACCAGAGCCGGCCGAGGTTGGACCGGAGGCCAAGAGGGCGCGCGTGCTCGTCGCCGGTGTGGGCAACCCGTGGTTGCGCGACCTCGACTTCGGCCCCCAGTTCATCCGCCGCGTGCGCGACCTCGAATGGCCCCCCGACGTGGCGATCGAGGATGCGTCCTATTCCGCCCACAGGGTCCTGCATCTCATCCGAGATGTTCAGCCCGAGCGCATCGTGTTCATAAGCGCCTATCCGCGCGGAGACGCTCCGGGCACTCTCAGGCGTTATGTGGATCGCGGCGAGTTGCCCGGTGACGACGAGGTGCAGGAGCGCATGGGCGAGGCGGCGGGCGGTGTGATCGACTTCGATCACACGCTGATCGTGGCGCGCTACTTCGAGGCCCTTCCCTCCGACACGGTCGTGATCGAGGTGGAGGCGGCGGATACTAGCTTCGGGACCGGCTTCTCCGCCGAGGTGGAGGGCCGTGTTGATGAGGTGTTGGAGCTCGTTCGAAAGGAGGTGGCGCGGTGAACGGTTCACAGCCGGGCGGGTCCTCGCCCGACGATGCCGTCGAGATGCACGAGCTTGACCTGGACGAGGCGTTCATTCGCATGGGCGAGATCGTCGACCGCCTCCAGAAGGAGTCCGACACCGACACCAAGGAGCTCGCGTTCGAGCTGCTCGACTGGGTCGACGGCTTCCACCGCGAGGCCGTGGTGCGCATCGGCGCGCTCTTGCCCCCCGACGCGCTCGAGGTCCTGTCGCAGGATCCGGTCGTGTCTCGCCTGTTCGACACCTACCTCGCCACAGACGACGACGCGCCGGACCTGACCGAGTCCCTCGAAGAGGCGCTCGACGAGCTCCGGCCCTATCTCCACTCACACGGAGGCGAGATGGAGGTCCTCGGAGTCGACGGTGGGGTGGTGCGACTCCGGCTCATGGGGTCGTGTCACGGCTGCCCGTCGAGCACGCTGACCCTGACCCAGGGAGTCGAGCAGATCCTGAGAGAGCGCTGGCCCGGATTCCGCGCGATCGAGGTCGAGGACCTCACCGAGGGGGCCGAAGTATCGGCGCCGGAGCCCAAGCTCCACCAGATCCAGTCTCTGCGCAGGCAGTGACGCTCGAGCTCGACGAGATCGTCTTTCGTACGCGCGCCCTGGCGCAGGCGCATCCCTTCACGCCCCGCGCGCAGTCGTATCTGAAGTCCACCGTGGCCCGCGAACAGGAGCAGCAAGCGGTCGACGAGATCGGCATCTGGGCCGGCTACGCGCTCACGGTCGGCTACTGCCTACGCAAGGTCGAGGAATCCGACACCGATGATGTCTCGATGAGCGCGCCGGACGACCTTTCTCGGGATCTGGACGAGCTGGCCAGCGACATAGCCGACCGCATCCGCACCGAGCGCGCCGACGGGTTGTTGTTGTATCCGGAGCCGCTGGTCGTGAGCGCGCTCGACCGGATCATCGCCGGCGAGGTCGAACGCCGCCTGGCGCACGGTTCCGACCGGATCGACCGGGAGACCTTCGAGCGGTTCGAGGCCTACCTCGCCTGGTGGACCATCAAGGGCTACGCGCTGCGCGTCGCAGAGCTGCTGCTGGGCGGGTAGACCGAATGCGACTCGAGGTCACGAAAAGCTGTTCAACAAGACCAGGTCCGAGACCTCTTCGAGTTGCTTTTGGAACTCATCGCCGCGGAATGTCTTGACGAACAACAGGGACTGGAAGCCCTCGTATCTCTCGTGCGCCTCGCCTCCCGGCTCCTCGCGAACGTAGTTCGTCTCGATCTCGAACCTTTCGCCGCTTGATTTCTTGGCGATGTAGAGCGCTCCAGACAACGGGTGAAGGTGAGAGCTAAAGTGTAGGTCCAAGGAGCGTTCCAGAACGTCACGAAGCTCATCGACGGAAGCCCGAGAGCCGAACCAGTTGAAGCG
>JALZIO010000188.1 GCA_030860245.1 Actinomycetota bacterium
TGATGCCGACGGCCTCGGTGGTCGTGCCGACCCACGACCGTAACCACCTGCTGCTGCAGACGCTCGGAAGCGTCATCCGCCAGGGTGACGTCGACCTGGAGGTGATAGTGGTCGACGACGGCTCGACCCAGGACGTCGCGGCGGCGGTCGCCTCGCTGTCCGACGATCGGATCAGGGTGGTACGAAACGAGCGGTCCCAGGGGGTGGCACGGGCACGCAACCGGGGCATGGAGGAGGCAGGCGGCGAGTGGGTCGCGTTCGTCGACGACGACGACCTGTGGGCGCCGGACAAGCTCACCTCGCAGCTGCAGGCGCTGGCGCGCACCGGGAGACGATGGGCCTACACCGGTGCCGTCAACATCACCGCGTCCGCGCAGGTGATAGGAGGCGCGCCGCCGGCGCCACCCGAGGAGGTCGCCGCCTCGCTGCCCCGTCGCAACACGGTCCCCGGCGGTGGATCCAACGTGGTCGCGGCGCGCTCGTTGCTCGATGAGGTCGGGGGCTTCGATCCGACGCTGTTCAACACCGAGGACTGGGACATGTGGATACGCATGGCGCGTGCGGCTCTGCCGGCGTGGGTGCCGCGGCCGCTGCTCGCCTACCGGGTCCATGCCACCAATGCATCGCTGGTGGTCTCGGAGATCATCGCCGGTGCCCGCACTATCGAGCGGCGCTACGGGGGGCCGGTGGATCGGGGGGTTGTCGATCGATATCTCGCCGAACTGTGCCTTCGATCGGGCGACCGGCTGCAAGCAGTCAGATTCTTCGCCCGCGGGGCGGTGAGGGGTCAGGCAAAGGGAGTGAGCTCCGATCTCGCCTCGATTGCTCGACGAAGGTTGCGCCGATCCTCCTCCGATGGAGCAAAGCCCCGTGAACCGCAATGGCTCGCCGAGGGACGAGCTTGGGTTGAAGACCTACATGAGAAGGGATGATGGGGCGGGGACTGATACGGATCTCACGAGCGATGAAGGGCCAATCTCCGGTCTTCATCGTGGGAGAGGCTCGCAGCGGCACGAGCATCCTTTACAGAACTCTTCAGAAGCACACCTCCTTCGCACCAAAGAGAATCGACCTCACCGAGACGGAGATCTTTGCGCTACTGCACCGCGTGTTCATGTTCCGCGAGCAATACCCGGAGCAACTCTTGAGGTTCATGCTCCAGGACTGCCACCAGTGGATCCGGTTCGTGAGTTCGATCCAACTTTGTCGCGTCACGAACGCCCTACTGCTGCCGGCCAATCTCCTTGCACGGAAGCCCCAGCGATGGCTCTGGTACGCAAATCTTCATCACATGATGCTGCGGTCGTTCTTCTTCCACGCTCGCGAGGCCCGTGGGTGTCGCCGGCTGGTTGAGAAGACTCCGACCAATACTCCGCATCTCCAGTATCTGAAGCGCACCTTCCCTCACAGCCGGTTTCTGTACGTACACCGGCATCCCGTGGACGTCTTCGCCTCTTACCGTAGGCGCGCCAGAGACGACCCCGGGGCGCGCTGGGCAGACATCGGGGTCGACGACTTCTGCGCAAGATACGACGTATCAACCTCGGCCGCGCTGGCCTGGTTGGACACGGCTTCAGGAGATCTGCTGATGATCGGTTACGAGGATTTCACGTCAGATCCTCAAACCTCCTTTCGAGAGATATGCCGTTTCCTCGATGAACGGTTTGAGCGGTCGGCGCTCATCGAGAGCGAGCCGGATCCTCGAAGGTGGCGAGGGGACCCTTACCTATGGGGCCCGATTGTCACGACCACGAAGCGCTGGAGCGATCACGTCTCGGAGGCGGAAGCGAACTCGATCGAGGCGCGCCTTGCGCCTCTCATGACCCGTCTGGGCTACCATCCCTACGTTTCCTGAACTTTGCACGCCCTCGCATGCCTGCGACGATCCCCACCGGCAGCCCCAGCACTTCTCCGGCCCCCATCGCGATCAGGTCACGATTGTTCGTCACGAGTCCGCGCACCAGAAGGTACGGTGCGCGAGTAAGATCGCGTAGGACTCTTCGGAGAATGAAGACGTCACCCCGTAGGAGATGCTTGGCGTAGAAAGCCCCGTGCCCTCGGGCGTAGCGACGGTACATCGGCCCGAGTTCGCTACTCTCCTGCCACGCCAGATGAGAGACGGCGACCCGCGGCTCGTAGACGATCGGAAAGCCGGCCCTGAGCGCTCGGTGAGCCCACTCGCAATCCTCGCCGGCAACGCGCAAGGAGGGATGCTCGTCGTACGGTCCCACCCTCTCGAACACGTCGATCGCCAGGGCCATGTTTGGGGGGAAGAGAACGTCTCCGTCGATAAGTGGGCGGGTGTAGACCTTGCGCTCATTCGACGTCACCGTCGTCAATACGAGCCCGTCGCCATCGGGTTCGACACGTCCGGTCAGCACCGCCTCGCCGATCTCCGGAAGGTTTTGGGTCAACGACTCCACCCAGTTCTCTGCAACCCGGCAGTCATCGTGCGTCGAGGCCGCATACCTGGTCTCGACGCGTCGCAGCCCGGAGTTCGTCGCGGCCGCAATGCCTTTGACCGGAAGCACGACGTGCTCGATCTCGAGACCCCGAGGGACGATCTCGTCTATCCACTCTTGGACCGGTCCCGCATCACCTTGGTTCACGACTATGACCCGATGTGGATGCATTCGGTTCGCAGCAACCGACTCAAGGCAGTCCTTGAGCAGGGGCCGCCCCAGCGTGGGTATGACCACCGTTAGGTCACCTGCAACCTCGTTCATCGAGTCGTCCAGGTCGATACGAGCCGGTCAAAGTCAAGATGCAGTTCCACCTCATTGGGTGACGGACACGAAGAATCCAAGAGCTCACCTCCAAGCCGGAAGGTAACGCGGCGCTCCGTGTAGTAACGGACCGCATCTTGCGCCGCCCAGTCATAGATGAAGTCGTGAACGGCAAACGCGCCTCGCGGGGCGGGCGTCACCACGGTGCGGTGCACGCCACACACGGCCACGAGATCGCCATCATTTGTGTCCTCTGCGATCCGCTCGGACGCCCACCGAACGAAGTTGCCCGAATCGGTCCTGACCGATACGCTCAGATCAATCGAGAGCAGCAGGCAGGCGGCAACCGCTCCGGCAACCGCTCCTAACGCCCTATCAGACCGAAAACGGATGCGCGCGCCACAGATGGCGGCGCCGGCTGCCAGCGCTAGCCACGTCGGAGCAAACACCCGAGGCGATCCCTGCCGGGGGACATTCAATATCACCGGGATGTTAAGCAGAATCAGAAGTCCTGCGAAGAGCGCCAGATCGCGACCCCACCTGATGGCCTGGGATGCTCCCGAACCCAAACCCATACCAAGGACTCGATAGCCGACGGCAGCTCCCGCTGCGACGGCCGGGACGGTCCAGGGAAAGGCCCACGCGAGCGCAAGGGGCATCGAATGCAATCCGAGCCCCACGGCCGGATAACCCGCGTAGAAGCCGGGATCGGTGAACAGCGTCCGGAGCCGTTCGGCGATCCCCGCCTGCAGACGGGGATCGTTACCGGACAAGAACACGAATAAAGCCGCCAGGACTCCGACGACGGTGCCCTGGACCAGCAGCGCGGTACGACGATCTTCGGCCGGAACTACGAGCCAGGCGGCAAGGGGAAGAGCAAGAAT
>JALZIO010000203.1 GCA_030860245.1 Actinomycetota bacterium
GCCGCCCTCTGCTCTCCCTCCCGGGCCGTTTGCCTACGTACGCCTGCGAGCCGCCAGGTACTCGCCGCGAGCTCGCAAGGCATGGCGCCTGTTACTGCAGGAAGAGGGAACGAGACGGGACGTCTTCGTCTTCACCAAGCACGAGGGAGTGGCGGCAGACAACCCTTACGGAGGAGTCGGGCTGGCTCAGTGGCTGGTCCGCAAGTCTACCCTGGAGCCCCGTTTCCCAGGTCGGGCGAGGGAGACGAGTGACGCCGGATAAGACCTACGAAGACAAGCGGTCTTTCGAAGCGACACCCGAGCCCGTTCCCGCCGTCGAGGGCAACGTCGACCCCGGGACGGCGCGCCCAGGAACCAGCTTTGTCATACATCAGCACCACGCCCGGCGTCTGCACTTCGACCTGCGCCTCGAGATGATGAACGGCGACACCCCCGTGCTCGTGTCGTGGGCCGTGCCCAAGAACCTCCCGGCCACCAAGGGCAAAGTGCATCTGGCCGTCCATGTCGAGGACCATCCCATCGAGTACGGCTCGTTCACCGGAACAATTCCCGCAGGACAGTACGGAGCCGGAGAGGTGCGGATCTTCGACCGGGGTGAATACGAAGTCCTCGAGCAAGACGAGGGAAAGCTCAGCATTCGTCTCACCGGAAAGCGAGTCCGCGGCGTCTACCATCTCAACCGGACACGCTATGAGGACGGCAAGGATGACTGGATCGTTCTCCTGGCCAAAGATGAACGCCCACCGCCTGATGATCCCCCTCCCCTATCGCCGATGCTGGCCACGCTCGAAACGGATGCATTCGATGATGACCGCTGGCTGTTCGAACCGAAGTGGGACGGCGTGCGTGCGCTCGCGTATTGCGCCCACGAAACCATGCTCGTGTCGCGCAGCGGAAGAAACATGACCGCGGGCTACCCGGAGCTTTCACACTTGCACGAGCAATTGGTAGCACGCGACGCCATCCTCGATGGAGAGATTGTAGCGATGGAGAACGGGCGGCCATCGTTCGAGCGCCTGCAGGGCAGGATGAATCTCCAGAACGCCGGCGACATCGAAAAGGCGGTCAAGTCGATTCCGGTCATCCTTATCGTCTTCGACCTCATTTATCTCGACGGGCGCTCGTTGATCAACGCGCCTGTCGAGAAGCGAAAGGGTCTCCTTGCCGAGCTCGTCGTAGCGTCGAGCGTCGTAGAGGTGTCCCCCTACGTGAAGGGAGAGGGACAGGCTCTGTCGGAAGCCAGCAAAGTGCAAAACCTCGAGGGGATCGTGGCCAAGAAGCTCGGTTCGCCCTACCGCCCGGGCAAACGGACCAGGGAGTGGCTCAAGATCAAGACTGTGTTCGAGGCGGACGTCGTGATCGGCGGATGGTCCCCCGGTGAAGGCGGGCGCTCCGACACTTTCGGCGCCCTACTCGTCGGGGCTTACGCCGACGAAGACCTGCGCTTCCTGGGAGCGGTCGGCACCGGTTTCTCCGACAGCGCCCTGCGTGATCTGATGCCGGAGCTTCGTGATCGGAGGCAGACAGAAAGCCCCTTTGCCGGGGATACCAACCAGTTGAGCACCGGGCGCTTCGGCAAGACGATCAAGAACCCGCAGTGGATCCGGCCGGAACTTGTCGCCCGCGTCGAGTTCCGCGAGCTGACTTCGGGCGACCGCCTCCGGGCCCCCTCGTTCAAAGGACTGCGCAACGACAAAAGCACGGACGAATGCAGCTATGCGGACGTGGCGACGGTGGCGGGGAGAGTGCCTTGATGCGGAGGTCGCCCGCTTCCCGCCACGGGATTCGACTCGCCCAGAGCGCCATTCGTCTCCTCTATTCCGCCACGGCCGACAACCTCTACGACCGGGTGGTGGTCCGGGGTGCGTTCCCCCTCTTGGGCGGCCACATGCCCGAGCTCGTAATCGAGCAAGGACGCGCCGCCGCGGAGGATGCGGGCGCCATGCCGGTTCTCGACATGCCGGTGGGCACGGGCGTCTTCGCGGCGCCGACCGCCCTCCATCACAAGGGTCTTGTCGCCGGGGTCGACATCGCCGGGGGGATGGTGGTCCAGGCGAAAAAGGCAGCCGAGGATCACGGGGCGGCCAACCTCTCGGTGCTTCAGGCGGACGCCCACCATCTGCCCTTCGCAGACGAGAGCTTCGGCGCGGTCGTGAGCTCGAACGGTCTGCAGGTGATCCCCGATACAGCGGCCGCTCTCGGGGAGTTGGTCCGCGTCCTCGCCCCGGGCAAGAGGCTCTATCTATCGGTCGTGACGCTGCCGGTGGGTGCCGCGCTGGCACGAGGAAGCTCGGGTCGCCTGCCCGTCGTCCTGAGCTCGAGTGGAGGAATCGTGGATGCTCTGATCAACTCGGGGCTTTCTGTCGCGTCGGTAAGACGGGAACGCCTGGCCTTTCTGGTCGAGGCCGTCAAGCCGGTGCGGGGCGAGCTCGGCGGGCTCGCGGTTACCCCAGCAGGCGAACCCTGACCTCGCAGTCCAACAGAAACCTCCGCACCATGTCCCAGCCCTCGTACACCTCGCCGGTGGTCACAACTTCGTCGATGCCGGAGTTCGCTATCAGCTTGGCGCACCCGAAACAGGGGACCCCGGTGATATAGATCGCCGCTCCCTCGCGTTCTTCGGGAGACGCATACAAAATCGCGTTGGCCTCCGCATGGATCGCTATGCAATTCTCGTGCAGCCAGCCACTGGGTGTCTGGGAGCTCGCCCTGGGGCACGCGCCTTCGCTGCAGTGGGCATGTCCGGAGGGGGGCCCGTTGTAGCCGGTAGACCGGATGCGGCGCGCCCTGACGATCACCGCGCCGTGGCGGGCCCTGGTGCAGTTGGAGCGCGACGCAGTCTCGCGCGCGATGTTGAGAAAGTAGCTGTCCCAGTCGGTTCTCTGATTGAGACCATTTGCTCGCTGCGATGTCTTCAAAGGGATTCCTCCGCCGGCTCTGTCGGGCGATGCAAACGGCGCAGATCAATTGTGCGCCTGGGAACGCCTTGATTCTGACCCGGGGGCCGTCCCCGACGCAAGGGCGGGCCGCCGGAATCAAGGCCCGCGCAGACCATGGGTTCCGGCTGCAGCCCTCCCCTGGGCCCAGCGATGCAGGGGAGGGATCAGCACACGGGGCAGTTCGAACAGGCGATACCAGCGGGGCACGACACGCTCGTCCTTGTCCTTGGCTATCACTTCTCGGATCGCCCGGGAAACGTCTGCGTCGCTGGCAAGTGTGTGGCGCAGGAAACGGTGTCCTGTCAAACCCCGTTGAGGGAACCCCTCGGTCGGAACAAACCCCGGCTCTACCAGGCTCAAATGGACACCCCTGCGGGCAAGCTCGGGCCGCACCGCCTCCGACCAGCCCACCACTGCGAACTTCGAAGCACAATAGGACGATGCGCCGGGAAGGGCGAGGCGGCCCGCTACCGAGGCCACGTTGACGACATGGGACGGCGCCGATCGAGTCAGCAGCGGCAGGAACTCGGCGGTGCACGAGACCGTCCCCCAGAAGTTCGTCCCCATCACCAGCTCGAGATCACCCACTGCACCAGGTCCGTCGAAGGGGCGCTCATTGGCGAATCCGGCGTTGTTGATCAAGATGTCGCAGCGTCCATAGCGATTCTCGACATGTGCCGCCAGCGTCCGAACATCGTCTCGATTGGAGACGTCGGCGACGACCCAGGAATGCCCTTTGGCCACACCCCCCATCGCGTCGACGAGCGCCGTCAGCCGTTCCCTCCGCCTCGCGGCGATGCACACCCGTGCCCCGGCCGCGCCGAGGTCGAGGGCGGTGCGGCGCCCGATACCGCTGGAAGCGCCGGTGACCACACATATCTTGGATAAAAACTCCAACGGGGATGCTCCTTTTGCTCGCTTTGCCGTTTTACAGCCCGATCCGCTGGGTAGATTTGCGAAGGATAGTCTCGGCTATGAGACGCCGGACCTAGAAAAGGAGCGTCATGGGAATCATTGCTTGGATCATCTTGGGCCTCATCGGAGGAGCAATCGGCAAGGCGCTTCTACCGGGAGACGACCCAGGCGGCATCATAGTGACCATGATCATCGGCGTCGTGGGAGCAATCCTGGGAGGATTTTTGGCTTCGGTGTTGTTCAACGCCAAGCCGATGGACGAGTTCTTCGACATCACCACCTGGATCACCGCAATCGTCGGTTCGATCATCGTCCTGCTGATCTACCGCGCCGTTGCCGGCAGGAGCACCGCCAGGTAGCGACAACAGATCCAGTTCCCAGGGGAAAGAACCCTGGTGGGTCCCTAGGGGCGGCGGGACGCATTGAAGCGCCGCCAGGCCACGAGCGCAAAGGCAGCCAACGCCGCCAGCCGGCCCAGTTTGCTCACCGATTCACCGCTTGAAACCGAACGCCCGGCACCGAACCTGCCGGGCGTCTCGCTTCCCGCTCGAACCGATTGTCCTGGTAGTGATGGCCCCCATGGCCAAGGGCCCACGCGGACGCCAGCAGATACAACGGGATGAAGAGCGGCCCCCACCTCTCGAACTGCCGCACGTGCACCAGCTCGTGCCGCAGGGTGGCCTCGTCCAGCCTATCGACGGACAGGACCACATGTCCGAAGGTGATGGCTCGATAGCGCCATCCCAGGCGGCGCAGCCAGTCCGCACCCTCACACACCAGGATCCCGCGCGTGATGTGGCGTCGCCGAAACAATGGCGAGAGAACCAACCCGACGAGCGATCCCGGCGCCGCCCAGACCAGCTTCAGCCCTTTGCCCATGGCGCTAGAGGGGAACGTCCGAAAGAACCAGAATCTTCACGTCGGTCATCTCATCCATCGCAGAACGCAGGCCCTCACGTCCCATTCCGGAGTCCTTGACCCCGCCGTAGGGCATCTGGTCCGCCCGGAAGGCCGAGACGTCGTTTGCGATGACGCCGCCGACCTCGAGCTCGCGCTGAGCCAGAAACAAGCGCTGGACGTCGGAGGTGAAGACCCCTGCCTGGAGGCCGAAGGGGGTGTCGTTGACCTCTGCCAGGGCGCCCTCGAAGCTCGTGTAGGTGCCGACCGTGATCACAGGTCCGAAGATCTCCTCCTGGACGACCTTCATCTCAGGCCTCGTGCGGGCGAGAACGGTGGGCCGGTAGAACGGGTCCTCGCGCTTCGC
>JALZIO010000219.1 GCA_030860245.1 Actinomycetota bacterium
GGCTTAGCCGATCGAATGATCCACCGCCCCGGAGATCTCTCCGGGGGACAGCAGCAGCGAGTGGCGATCGCCCGCGCCCTTGCCCATGACCCACCTCTCTTGCTCGCCGACGAGCCGACCGCCCATCTCGACTACATCCAGGTCGAGGGAATACTGCGTCTGTTGCGCGAGCTCGCGACATCGGGCCGCGTTGTTGTGGTGGCCACCCACGACGAGCGCCTGCTTCCCCTCGCCGACCGCATCGTCGAATTGTCCGCACGCGTTGCCGCCCGGGAACGCCCACCCGAGCACCTGGTACTGAACGCCGGCGACCTCATCTTCGAACAGGGCGATTCCGGAGAGCGGATCTATGTGGTGTGGAACGGCGAGATCGAGTTGCTTCGCAGACGAGAAGACGGGACGAATCTGGTGATGGAGCGGCTGCGTTCTGGCCGTTACTTCGGGGAGCTGGCACCCATCTTCGGGCTTCCGCGCTCGATGGCCGCGCGGGCTGCCACGGATGCCATCGTAACCGGTTACACCGTCTCGGACTTCCGCCGGCAGGTCGGCGCGCCGAGTATGGACGACCTCATCCTTGGCGCCGATGTCCGAATACAGAATGAACCGCCGGACGGGATCGAGCCCCGGGACGAGGGCCCATAGGCCGCCGTCCCAACCGTGACGGCGGGAGGAGTCACCATGGCTAACCCTCCAACGGCCCGGCTAGGCTACCTCTGGCCCGATCAGAGATCGAAGCGGGGCATAGCTTCGGTCACCATCAAGAATCTTTGCTTCCCAGTTGTAAACCTCTCGCCACGCCAGAAACTCGGCTGCCGGAAGCGGGCGACCGAGATAGTAGCCCTGAACGATGTCGCACCCGCAGGCCCTGAGCTGCGCCAGCGCCCCCAACGTTTCCACCCCTTCACCCACAACGCGCAAATCGAGGTTATGCCCGAGCTCGATAATCGAGCGAACTATTGCAGCATTGCTCTTGTCTTGGACCATGTTCGTCACAAAGGACTGATCTATCTTCAACTCGTCCACGGGCAGGCGTTTCAATCGCGAAAGTGATGAATGCCCGGTGCCGAAATCGTCGACCGACAAAGTGATGCCCATCGCGCTGAGGTCGGCCAACACAGCCTCCGCTCTAACCGGATCAGCCGCTATGCCGCTTTCCGTGATCTCCAGCTCGAGTCGGTCAGGGGGCATTCCCCGCTCAGCTATTGCTTCCGCTATTTGCTGCGGGAGGCCCCTATCGAACAAATTCCGCATGGAAAGATTGACCGCTATGTTCAGAGAAAGACCGGACTCTTCCCAACTTCGGCTCTGTTCGGCCACAGTCTCAATCACCCACAACGTCATGAGACCGATAAGGCCCGTGTGTTCTGCCAGCGGTATGAAGAGACTTGGAGGAACGAAGTTGCCATTGTGGTGCCACCGAAGCAGCGCCTCGACACCAACGAGCCGGCCGTTCGTCACGTCCATCTTGGGCTGATAGTGCAGAGCCAACTCACCATTCGCTACGGCCTTCCGAAGGCCTTCCACCAAAGCTAAACGGTCACGTGTGTGCTCATCCCTGGTCGACTGGTAAACCTCATATCCAGTTCGCGATTGCTTGCTTGCATACATGGCCACATCGGCATGCCGGATCAGTGTTCCCGAATCAAGGCCATGTTGAGGATAGATGGCAAGTCCCATGCTTGCCTCGACCTTGAGCACCAGCTCCTCCAGTTCAAAGGGCCGCTCAAACGCGCGAAGCAGCTCCTCGACTACCCGAGTTACATCTTCCGAGCGGGCTATCGCTGGAACGAGTACGGCAAACTCGTCGCCTCCCAATCGAGCAACGGTATCACTCTCCCTCACCACACTGATAAGCCTACGGCTTACCTCTTTCAACAAGGAGTCCCCATTGCTATGACCCAAAGCATCGTTGATCTCTTTGAACCGATCGAGATCCATGAGCACCACGGACAGGCCCTGCCTGTTTCGTCCGGCCATGGAGATTGCGCTCCCAACTCGATCATGAAACAAACTCCGATTCGGCAAATCAGTGAGAGGGTCATGGAGCGCTAAGTGCCGGTTCTCATCGGCCTGTTCCTGAAGGTCATTTGCGAGTCCTAGATTCCTTTGTGCGACACGAGCCGCTTGATAAGCAACCAGCATCGGAAGAGCCAAAAGGGGAATCAGATAGAGACTGCGGTCAGCTGCCGCCACAACCAACGGAGACAGGGTGAGCAAAATACCATCCGTGGCCATATCGAGACCCAAGTTGCTTCGCAATGTCGCGAACACCGGAGCATCTTTCATGAACGCCACGGCAATTCCAGCCAGACACCAATTGACCGCAAAGAAGACCATTCCACCGAGGAGGATCACGATCAGATCCGATCCAAAAAAGTGAGTGGGATCGCCTCGTCGAGGTAACTCACTGAAGGCGTACAGCAGACCACCGGCAGCACTCGTGGCGAGGGTGTAGGCGCCTGCGTTGAAACCCCACCTCCAGAGCGGCTTCTTCGAGATGAAGTCGTCGATAATCGAAGCGGAGACCAGTGCGACAAGAGCACCTGCGATCCCAAAGGTAATGATCAGGGAAAACGCGAACATTCCCGAGACCGTGACCCAAATGACCTCGTTCTGGCGGGGGATCTTGATAGGCATGAGCTCTCCGGCGAGAACACAAGCGGCAAACACCCAGAACACCGGAGAAGACCAGTCGACGCGATCAAGTTGGGTAGCAAGCGTGTACGCCAGCAGTGTCATCCCCGAGATGGTGACGGCCACTGCAAGCAGGCGCAGCGCGCTTTTCACTCCTGGTCTCCTCACCTGTTCCTGAACGCGGCGTAGGGGTGCCGGGTCCCGGCACCCCTGGATCGCCTCTCTGGCTGAGGTGCTAGAGCCATCCCCTGATCTTCACTGGTGCTCCGATGGCTTCGATCAACGCAACCACGGATCCGATTGCGATCGCAATGCGATAAGCCCTTGCCTTCATCATCATCTCCACCTCGTCCTGTGTGCTCGCCTGTGTTGTCTCACTAATCGTCCGGATACCGACGCGACTTGAGCCTTATCCCAATAAAACCCAGGGATTACCGGAATGGATTTAAGGTCTGGTGAGCTTCGTCCGACGCAAGGACCAAACTCGACCCAGGGACGGCGAAAGCGTGTGTTCTTCCTAGCAGCCCTAGCCCTTGGTGCGGCCACCGTACCGCTGGCCAAGGGACGACTCGGAGCCTTTGGAGATCTCAGGCTGCGGTGGGGGCCGGCGCTGCTGTCGGCCGTAGCCCTGCAGGCGGTAATTCTCTTCCTCATCCCCCACCATCCTTCTGGAGTCCACGGGCCTTTGCATGTGGTCTCCTACATCCTCATAGGGGTGTTCGTGATTGCCAACATGCGAGTAGAGGGGATGTGGCTCATCGCGTTCGGTGGTCTGTGCAACGCGGCGGTAATTGCCCTCAACGGAGGCGTGATGTACGTAAGCCGGTCTGCGCTCGAGACCGTCGGTCTGTATCCGCTCCCCGATCGTTTCCTCAACGCAGCGGTGTTGGAACACCCCAAGCTTTCATTCCTGGGAGACATCTTCCCTATCCCTCCGCTCAACACGGTCGTCAGCCTGGGAGATATCCTCATCGCGATCGGAGCCATTGTTCTTGTTCACGGCGTATGCGATTCTCGCCTCATCCCAGCCCTGAGACGCTCCCTGCGGCGCTCGGCTGTGATTCTCGGGGGATAAAGACGACTCGACAAGATGTTGCCGAACACGGATGATAGAGAAACCCAACATCGGGAGGAGACCGTGGCAAGCAAAGACAAGGGTGGAAAGTCGGAGAAGAAACAGCCTCAGAAAAACCTGAAGGAGAAGCGAGCCGCGAAGAAGCAGAAGAAAACGAAGTAGTTTTCCTGAGGTTTCAAACCCCCGTATGACGGCGGTGTCCGGGATTTAGGCTTCACCGCCCTGGGAAATCGCGACCGGGGAAGGCGCTAAGTCTGCGGGCCTCGACACATGGCGCCCGTTACTCTTCTCCGAAAAAGCGTAGCTGGCCTCGGAGTGCTGTGAGAGATCGAGGCCCGAGAGTTCCTCCTCCTCCGCGACCCGAAGGCCGATCGTAGCGTCGACGAACCTGAGGATGAGATAGGTAACACAAAGCGAGAAGCTCAGCGTGCTGAGGATTGCGATCAATTGCTTTCCGAGCAACGCCAGACCGCCTCCGGCCAAAAGTCCATCGGCTCCGGCGTCATTCACGGCGAGATCAGCGAAAACCCCAGTCAACAGAGCGCCGACGATTCCACCGAACATGTGAACACCGACTACATCCAGCGAGTCGTCGTATCCGAGCCGGAATTTGAGCCCGACGGCCAACGCGCACACGACCCCTGCGACAACGCCTATCACAACGGCAGGCAGGGGATCGACGAAACCCGCTGCGGGTGTGATCCCGACCAGACCCGCGACCGCGCCCGAAGCGACCCCGAGAGTTGTGGACTTACGGACCTTCAAGGCATCCATAAGCGCCCATCCACAGGCTCCGCCCGCTGCACCGAGGTTCGTTGCGAGGAAGGCCGATGCAGCCAGGCCGTTGGCCGCCAGGGCGCTGCCTGCGTTGAAGCCGAACCAGCCGAACCAGAGCATGCCGGTGCCGAGAATGGTTAGGGGAAGGTTGTGGGGGACGAAAGCCTCCCTGCCGAAGCCCGTCCTCTTTCCGATCACCACGGCTGCAGCAAGCGCGGCGACACCGGCGTTGATATGCACGACGGTCCCTCCCGCAAAGTCCAGCGCACCAAGCTCTCGAATCCACCCTCCCGGCGCCCACACCCAGTGCGCCAAAGGCGAGTAGACGAGCACCATCCACAGCCCAGTGAATGCAATGTACCCGGAGAACTTCATTCGTTCGGCAAAGGCGCCCGTGATCAAAGCAGGCGTGATGACTGCGAACATCATCTGGAAGACCGCAAAAGCCTGATGGGGGATAGTCGCAGCAAGGTCCGCGTTGATTTCTTGCCCAACGCCCATAAAACCGATGTAGTCGAGCCCGCCGATCAAGTGACCCTTGTCTGGCCCAAACGCCAGTGTGTAGCCGATAAGCACCCACAGGACGGACACGAGGCCCAACGCAAAAACGCTCTGCATCAGGGTTCCCAAGATGTTCTTGGCCCTCACCATCCCCCCGTAGAAAAGCGCAAGTCCCGGCGTCATGAACATCACGAGAGCAGACGCAATCAGAACCCACGCAGTGTCACCGCTGTTCATTGAGTCTCCCTTCATAACCAAGCATCAGATCCGCCATTGCGAACTCCTGAAGAGACTCAATAGAACAATCGTTTCGAACGTGTTTCGCTCCTGTTTCTCGGGAGTAACGATTGAGTCGTATCGTCTTACCGTGTTGAGGCTCTCACGTACGGGGCGCCACCGGCAGAAGGGTGCCGCCAATGTCGGCGCAGATGACCAGCCCCTCGCGCCCGGGAATCAAACCTCTCGGTCACGCACAACGGGTTCGCCGACGAGAAGCGGCCGGTTGGTACGTAACGCACTGGTGGCCTTGGTCTTGATGGGCGTCATGACGAGCAGCGTCTGGGGTGAAGACGACCACTTTCCGTTCGCTCCGTTCCGGATGTACTCCACCACCACGAGCCCTTCGGGCAGGGTGACAATGCCGCACTTCGAAGGAACCACGGCTTCCGGGACGAAGCCCAGGCTCGAGACCGAAGAGCTCGGCTTGAGAACCGCCGAGGTCCTCGGACAGATGGAGCGCTTTCGTCGGAGTCCTGTGCTGCTCCGACGGTTGGCCCAGACCCACGACGCCGGCCGGCCGGCAAGCTCCCGTCTCGTCGAGCTCAACCTGGTTCAGGGCATCCACACCCTCAGGGACGGGCGCCCCCACGGCTATTCGGAGGAGATCGTGTCGGTATGGCCCGAGAGATAGGGCGCTCCGAACCGGCCAAGCAAAGACTCGGTTGATTCTCCGACGCGCCGCTGCCGGCTTGGGCAGATGGTGGTACCCGGGTCTTCCGCACAACCGCGCCGTTGTGTTTCGCAGGATCATCTACGCGTTCGTGATAGTCGATGTGCTCCTGACGTCATTCGCCGTGGGGTGGCACGGTGGTCTCCCAGGCGAGCTCTACCAACCGCTTCTGATAGGGCGGATTCTGCCCTTGCCGGTCCCGACGCCGTTGTTGTTATCCGTGATCAAGACGGCTCTGCTCGGTTTCTCCGCGCTCGCGTTGACTCGCAGGATCCCCCGGCTGGCCGGCATCGCCGTCTTCTTGCTCTACCTCGAATGGATGGTCGTCAACTTCTCCTACGGCAAGGTCGACCATGACAGGTTTGCTCTTTTGGTGGCGCTTGCCGTCCTTCCGACGGTGTCCCCCAACGGCGCGCAGGACGAGACCACCGACGAAACAGCGGGCTGGGCTTTGCGGTGTGTGCAGGTCGCCGTGGTGCTGACGTACTTCCTGGCCGCATACGCAAAGCTCCGCTTCGGCGGCATCGAATGGCTCCATGGTTCGACTCTGGTTCGAGCGATCCTACGAAGGGGCACCTTTGTGGCCGAACCCCTCATCGCCTATCCGGCCTTGCTCATCGGCGCCCAATACCTAATCGTGGCATTTGAGCTTGCCTCTCCCCTCATGTTGATGCCAGGGCACACAAGACGGGTCATGCTATGGGCCGCCTTAGCGTTCCACGCGGTCGTCTATGCAACGCTACGCCTGAGCTTCATTCCTCATCTCGTGTGCCTGCTGGCCTTCCTGCCCGTCGAACGGTTGCGACACCTTCGTCCAGGCATGCGTCGTCAGGGAAGTGGGACGAAGTCGTCCAGGAACGCCCTGGCCGAGCGAGTGTCGAGCCGATAGGTCTTATCGGTTGCCCGGCACATTGCGTCGCCCGTCACCGTCGTCGAGACGATTAGATTGCTGCGGACACCGCCGAGGAAGTGAGGGCCCCCCGAGTCGCCGTAGCACGCCCCACCGTCGCCGGTCGAGGGCTGCATCGATAGCACCAGCCACGCCGGCTGCAACGACAAGTAGCTCTGAAGCGCGTAGCGCCGGATCCCGTCGAAGAAGAAGGCGTGGGGGCCCCCGGTCTTGCCCTCCCGCACGGTGCCGTACCCGACGGCCGTGAAGGTCTGGTCTTTGAGTTGATGCCGGCTCTTCATCCGATCGAGAAGGCCCAGCGGAGGCAGCTGGGCGGGCGCAATCCCCGGCGAGCGGTCGAGGAGAACCACCGCCATGTCGTGGGGATCCGAAAAGCCACCCGGCCCGGAGAAGCCAAAGTCGGGGTGTGTGACGTAGGTACCGGCGAAAAGTCCGCCGGGAGCGGCGGCGTCCTCGTTGTACTCGGGCCTGAACGTCACCCAAACCCGCTCGATCCCCTCTGCTTCGAGGTAGGCCGTGCAGTGGCCGGCGGTCAGGAAGACATCGCTGGCGATGAGCGTGCCCGTGCAGAGGATCTCGGGACCCGGGCTCTCCTCGTCGATGTCGGCGAGCAGGGCACCAACGTTCGGATGGCGATTTCCGTCCGGTTGGCCGAAGGTTATTGCCCCAGCGGGTCCGACGGCCGCCATCGTCGCGACCAACCCCAATACCACCATCAACGTAAGACGTCTCATCTGTTCCCCCCGTGCATATGGCCGCTCCCAGCGCGGACCCTCCCGATCCTCAGGAGCCTACTCGATAAGACGGCCCGACGATTGCCAGAACCTGCCAGGCGCTCGGCGCGCCGGGAGAGGCGTCGATTGGGGCGGTCACCCAAGGTCAACCTTCACTCCGACAAGTCGCACGGGCCGGTCGAGCTCGAAGCGCGCGAGCGCTACCGTTGCAGCTTCGAGGATCGCCTCCGCATCGGTCGAGGGCTCGGCCACACGCCTGCTTCTGGTCGTTGTGAAGAAGGGTGCAAACCTGATTTTCACGGTGACGCCGGTAACCGGCCGGTTCGACGACACCGAGTGTTCAGCAAGCCTGCGGGTCATGCGGGTGACCTCCGCACCGATCACGGCCGGGTCCTTGACGTTCTCATCGAAGGTGAGCTCGAGGCTGCGCGATCTGGCGCGCCGGGGAGCCGAGCTAACCGGCGATGGATCGTCACCACGCCCCAGGGCTATGAGCCACGGACCGGTGCGCGGACCAAAGGCTTTCGACAGCCCCTCTTCGTCGGCGGCGGCAAGTTCGCGCACCTTGTCTATTCCAAGGTCGGAAAGCTTGCGGGCGCTCTTCCCTCCGATCCCCCACAACTCCTGAGTTCGCCGGTCGCCCATAACCTCGAACCATTCCCGGGCAGTAAGCCGATAGACCCCGGCGGGCTTGGCAAAGCCCGAGGCGATCTTCGCCCTCAGCTTGTTGTCGCCGATTCCAACCGAACACGACAGACCCGTCTTCTTCGCCACTGCACGCTGGATGTCGCGAGCGGCCTCGTCGGGGTCGTGTCTGGTTTCGACAAAGGCCTCGTCCCAACCCCACACCTCGAGCGCGTCGGCGATGGCCCCGAGCACCTTCATCACACCTCGGGAAGCGCATTCGTAAGTCTCCCGATCGACCGGGAGGAACACCGCTTTGGGACACTTGCGGACGGCGGTGCGAAGGGGCATGCCCGAGTGGAGGCCGTAACGACGCGCTTCGTAGTTCGCAGTCGACACCACGCCGCGTTTGGACGGATCCCCGCGTCCTCCAACAACAACCGGCTTGCCGGTCAGTTCCGGGCGGCGCAGAATTTCGACGGCCGCGACGAACTCATCGACGTCAACGTGAAGAACAGAGGGGGGCAATGCGATAGCCGAGCAAGGTAAATTGCTAGTTGGGTATCAGCGCTTCTTGGACATTCGTGCTCGCAACTCACGCAGCTTGCGCTGCTTCTCAGGATCCTGAGCGGCTTTCTTACCCTTTTCGATCAGCTCGCGGCCCTGGGGGCTGCGGGCTGCATCACCTAACTTCTTCAGCAGCGAAGCCATCGACCTACCTCCATCCCATATCTCCGGTTTCGCCTATTCTACGTCACATCCGGGCCCTGCCGCCTTGGATGCCGAGCCGAACCCCCTGAGCCTCAATGAGTTCGTTACGACGCTCACACTCGAAAGCGCCATGGCCGCCCCGGCTATTGCCGGATTCAACAAGCCCAGAGCGGCGAGGGGGATCGCCGCCGCGTTGTAGCCGAACGCCCAGACCAGGTTCTGCACGATCGTGTGGTGCATCCGGCGGGACAATGCTATGGCCAGAGCGACCTTATCCGGCTCGCCTCGCATCAAGGTAATGTCGCTCGACTCGATAGCAACATCTGTTCCCGACCCGATGGCAATCCCCAGGTCGGCCTGGACCAGAGCGGGGGCATCGTTGACGCCGTCGCCCACCATAGCGACGACCCGGCCCTCGCCCTGGAGGCGCTCGATCTCCGCAACCTTGTCCTGTGGAAGGACCTCCGCCAGGATGCGATCGATTTCGAGACGGCGCGCCATCGCGTCCGCCGTGCGGTTGTTATCGCCGGTGATCATTGCCACCTCGAGTCCCATATGTCGGAGCAACGACACCGCCCGTCGAGACTCCGGCTTTGGTGTGTCTGCTATCCCGAGTACCCCGCGAGCACCTGCCTCCCATGCGCAGAAGACGGCGGTTTTGCCATCACCCTCCAGCACCTCGGCGGCATCCTCCAGGGAAGCCGGAATCGACCCTCCCGCTTCGGCCATGAGCTTGCGCGTGCCAACCCAAACGCTGCGCGTGACCGTTCCTGCACCGATCTCTGCCCGTACCCCGTAGCCGGCCAGGGCCTCGAAACCGTGTGCTTTGGGCAATTCACCCCGAGCGCGAGCCGCAGCTGCAATCGCAGTGCCGATGGGATGCTCGCTGTCGGCCTCGGCGGCGCCTGCGAATGCCAGCAGGTCCTCCTCCGTCGCTCCGTCGACGATCAGGTCGGTGACCTTCATTTCCGCGCCCGTGAGAGTGCCGGTCTTGTCGAACACCACAGTCGTAATGCGGCGCGATTGCTCGAGCACCTCGGGGCTTTTTATGAGGATGCCCAGATCGGCGGCGCGTCCGGTCCCGACCATGATCGCGGTTGGGGTCGCGAGCCCGAGCGCGCAGGGGCAGGCAATGATCAGAACGGCAACGGCCGCAAGCAAACCCTTTACGGCATCGCCGCCGATCGTCGCCCAGACAACGAAGGTGGTGAGAGCGATCCCGATCGTAACGGGGACGAATACCGCCGAAACACGGTCCGCCAGCCGCTGGATCTCACCCTTGCCGGTTTGCGCTTCCTCGACGAGTCTTATTATCTGCGCGAGGGCGGTGTCGGAGCCCACCGCGCGGGCGCGGACTGTCAGCGCTCCGGAGGTATTGAGGGTCGCACCCGTGACGATCGATCCGCGCCCTTTCTCCACAGGAAGGCTCTCGCCGGTGAGCATGGATTCATCAACCGCGCTCGTTCCATCAAGGACTCTTCCGTCGACGGGGATTTTCTCTCCAGGGCGCACCCGCACCAGGTCCCCGACCGCAACCTCCTCGGCCGGGACCATCACCTCGGCGCCATCGATCACCATGCGCGCCTCCTTGGCGCCCAGTTCGAGCAAGGCGCGTATCGCCTTACCGGCACGCCGCCTTGCGCGCGCCTCCAGGTAACGGCCGAGAGACAGAAAGCCAATGATCAAGACTGCGGTCTCGAAGTAGAGATCCATCCGTCCTGTGGACAGCCCGTAGGTGCTGAAGAGGTAGGCCGCGAGGGTGCCGAGGCTTATCAGCGTGTCCATGTTGGCGGTGCCATGCCGGGCGCGCCGAGCTGCCTCTCGGAGGAAAGGCCATCCGACCCAGAACTGCACGAACGTTGCGACAA
>JALZIO010000241.1 GCA_030860245.1 Actinomycetota bacterium
GTGCGCACCCTGCGTGAGGCGGACGTGCTGGCCTGTGAGGATGTGCGGCGGACCCGCAAGTTATTGGCTCATTTCGAGATCCCTTCACCCAAGCTCCTGGTCCTGAACGAAGGCAATGAAGACCGCAGAACGGACGAGCTCCTGGCCAGAGTGAACGGTGGTCAGAACGTCGTCGTCGTTTCAGGAGCTGGAATGCCCGGATTCTCGGATCCGGGCTACCGCGTGGTGAAGGCGTGCGCCGAAGCAGGATTGAAGGTCGAGGTAGTGCCGGGCCCCACAGCCGCCGTGAGCGCCCTGGTCGTGTCGGGGCTCGCTTCGGATCGTTTCGTCTTCGAGGGTTTTTTGCCCCGGGCGGCCGGGCCCCGCCGACGGCGGATCGCTGCGTTGGCGGATGAGTCGCGCACCTTGGTGATCTACGAATCGCCGCATCGTCTGGAGTCCACCCTCAATGATCTAGTCGAGATATGGGGCGACCGGGCGGCAGCTCTCGTCCGGGAGCTGACAAAGCTACACGAGGAGGTGCTCAGAGCGTCGCTCTCATCCCTGCTCGACGAGGTTAGCGCCCGGCCCACCCGAGGCGAGCTCGTGCTCGTGATCGCCGGGGCGGCCCGCCCCCCGCGGGAGGTTTCGGCAACCGAGCTTGCGGAGCGTGCGACCGAGCTCATGGAAGCCGGCGTGGCCCGCGGGGAAGCCCTCAGGCAGGTGGCGAAGGAGGCCGGTGTGGCGCGGCGCGAGGTATTCGACGCGCTCCTACAGAAGTGAGCTCGTGGATCTGGAGAGAGCCGGTTGAGGCCTGGGCTTACCGGGTGACCGAGGTGTCGTCGGGCAGCCGAACCTCGACCGTGCTGAGCTCGTTCAGCTCGGTTGCGCACTTCTCGCAGACTCGGCGGCCCTTGAATTCGTAGGCGGGGTTCTCGGCCGAGTCGAAGACGCAGACGTCCTGGCGCTTCTGCAGGATGACCTGCTCACCGTTGACGCTGATCTCGAGCTCGTCGCCCTCTCGGATTCCAAAGACCCGCCGCAGCTCAGAGGGGAGCACGATCCGGCCCAACTCGTCGATCTTACGAACCACCCCAGTAGACTTCATTTTCCCAGCCTTCCCCAATAGTTCAACCGGCTGGCCCATCCCCTGTGCCAGTATTTAGCAGACAACCTAGCGAGGGATAAGCTAACAGTCAAGATTCTTTCCCTTGAATAACCATCCGAGGCCGCCCCGGCCTTCTCCAGATCTTACCAGGTGGGGGGAGATGGGTGGAGGGCCCCGATCACGAAGTGAAAGGAGGAAGGCAACGGCTGTGAACGATGACGTCTTCTATCTGACGACCCCCATCTATTACGTCAACGACGTACCGCACCTCGGTCACGCCTATACGACGGTCGTCGCCGACTTCATCGCCCGATTCCGTCGTCTTCAGGGCCGGAAGGTTCATTTTCTCACAGGCACCGACGAGCACGGCTTGAAGATCGCCCGCACTGCGGAGGCCCGCGGGCTGGGGCCAAAGGAATGGACGGATCAGATCGTGCCCCGATGGGTCGAGCTGTGGGACGCCCTTGATATCTCCAACGACGACTTCATCCGGACCACCGAGGTGCGCCACGAACAGGCGGTCCAAACTTTCATGCAGGCACTCCACGACCGGGGAGAGGTCTACCTGGGAACCTACGAGGGCCTCTACTGCGTGGGCTGCGAGGCATTCAAGGTCCTCGAGGACCTCGTCGACGGCCGCTGCCCGCTTCACGGCACCGTGCCCGAGGTGGTCAAGGAAGACAATTACTTCTTCCCGCTTAGCAAGTACACGGATCGTCTCGTCGAGCTGTACAGGCGCGACCCGCCCTTCGTCCTGCCCGAGGCCCGCCGCAACGAGGTCGAAGGCAAGGTCAAGCAGGGACTCGAGGATCTGTCGATCTCGCGTACCTCATTCGATTGGGGCATCCCTATCCCCTGGGATCGCTCGCATGTCATCTATGTGTGGGTCGAGGCCCTGCAGAATTACATCACCGCAGTTGGCTACGGGTCGAACCCGGAGATGTTCGTATCTGTGTGGCCCGCCGACGTCCACTTCGTCGGCAAGGACATCCTCTGGTTTCACACCGTCATCTGGCCGGCGATGCTGATGGCGCTTGACTTGCCGCTGCCGCGAGCGGTCTTTGCCCACGGGTATCTGCAGGTGGGAGGGGAGAAGATGTCGAAATCCAAGCTCACCGGCATCTCCCCTCACGATTTGCTCCCCACATTCGGCTCGGACGGTTATCGCTATTATTTCGCGCGCGAGATCTCCTTCGGGCTGGACGGCAACTTCTCGTGGGAGTCGATGGCCGCCCGCTACAACTCAGATCTGGCGAACGACTTCGGCAACCTTGCCTCGCGGGTGCTGACCATGGCTCAGCGTTACCTGGGAGGTGTCGTTCCTATTGCACCCGACCCCGATGAGCTGACGGACTCCGAGGCATACCTGAGGGAGTCTTTTGCCTCGTCCTTCCGCGGCATGGAAGAAGGGATAGATGAGCTCGCGCCGCACGATGCCCTGCGCGCCGCCTGGGCTTTCGTCCGAAAGGCAAATGCGTACGTGGAGGCAACGACTCCCTGGGCCCTGGCGAAGTCAGGCGACAGCAGGAGGCTCGAGGTGGTGCTGTACACGCTCCTCGATTCGCTGCGCCTGCTGGCGCTCATGCTGTGGCCGATCATCCCCCGTGCCGCGGACGAGCTGTGGCGGCGGCTCGGCAATACCGATTCCATCCCTGATACGACCTTTGGAGCGAATGCACACCCCGGCCTTACACCGTCGGGCAATGCCACCGTTGTCGGCGCGCCGTTGTTTCCTCGCATCGACGAGGCCGCCGCGGCCCCGCGTTAGCGGGCCGAGCCATGTGGTTCGACTCGCATTGCCACCTGCACATCTGCGAACAGGACGCGCCCCTTTCCGATTTGATCGAGCGTGCGGAGGGCGCCCGCGTACACGCGTTGGTCTCGTTGGGAACCGACGTAGCCTCGAGCCGTCGCGCCATCGCCATCGCGCATGAATACGGTGTGTACGCCGGAGTGGGAGTGCATCCCAACGATGCCGGCGCGTGGAGTGACGAGGCCGCTGTGGACATCGAAGCTTTGTTGGCCGATGATTGTGTCGCCGCTGTGGGCGAAACGGGGCTCGACTTCTATCGGGATGAAGTCCCTGTGGACCTTCAGCGAGCTGCCTTCTCGGCACACGTCGAGATGTCCAAGCGGCACCACAAGGCCCTGGTGATCCACACCCGCAACTCGGTCGGCGAGGTCCTCGACATGCTCGATTCGGAGGGCGCGCCGGAGCGCTTGGTGTTCCATTGCTGGTCAGGGGATGCAGCAGCGCTCCGGCACGCTCTGACACTCGGGGCGCATATCTCTTTCGCCGGCAACGTCTCATTTCGCAGCGCCGGCGATCTGCGCGCCGCCGCCGCGCTGGTGCCGCGGGATCGGCTCCTGATCGAGACCGACTCCCCTTACCTTGCTCCGGAACCACGAAGGGGGCGTCCGAACGAGCCCGCGAACGTGGTGCATGTGGGGCGCGCGGTGGCCGACGCTCTCGGCGTGAAGGCAGAAAACATCGCTCGCACCACGTCGGACAACGCGGCCACTTTGTTCGGCCTCCCAGGCACGGGGTGAACCAACCCCAACTCCTCGGCGCGCGCCGGTTGCGGGAGGTGCTCGCTCGTCACGATGTTCGTCCGACGAAGAGGCTGGGTCAAAATTTCGTGGTCGACCCAAACACGATTCGCAAGGTGCTGGCCGTTGCGGATCTCCATCCCGAGGATTCCGTCCTCGAGATAGGCGCCGGCGCCGGCTCGCTCACCCTGGGGCTTGCGGGAGGGGTCCGGAATGTTGTTGCGGTCGAGTGCGATCCTCGGCTGGTCAGGGTAATGCGCGAGATGCTGAAGGACACCAACAACGTCGATGTGGTGGAGGCCGACGCCATGCGGCTCGACCTTGGGTCCGTTGTTGCCGGAAAGCTGGTCTCGAACCTCCCCTACAATGTCGCCACGCCGTTGGTGTTGCGGGCCCTCGAGCAGGCGCCCGGGATATCCCATCTGACGGTGATGGTCCAGAAGGAGGTAGGTCAACGGTGGGCGGCTGGGCCCGGGTCGAAGGTCTACGGCCAGGTAAGCGTGATGGTCGCCTACTGGACCGAACCCGAGGTGGTGGGGGAGGTGTCGCGCCGCGCCTTCTGGCCGGTCCCTTCGGTCGACTCGGTGATCGTGCGCCTGGTCCGCAGGCCGGCTCCCTCGGGGGTGGACCGACGCACACTGTTTGCGGTCGTCAGATCGGCCTTCTCCCAGAGGAGGAAGACCCTGCGAGCAGCCCTGGGCCCCCTTGTCGGTTCCATGCAGCTTGCCGAGGACCTCTGCCGGGCCTCCGGCGTGGCTTCGTCGGCGCGCGCCGAGGACACCACCCTGGAGG
>JALZIO010000242.1 GCA_030860245.1 Actinomycetota bacterium
TCATCACGGTCTGAGCCGTGGTTGTCTTCCCGCACCCCGATTCGCCCACGATAGCCAGCATCTCTCCCGAGCGGAGAGCAAACGAGATGCCGTCCGCGGCATGAACTTGGAGCTTGGGCCGGCCGGCGATGGTTCCCGCAAGGCCACGAGGAACCGGAAAACGTGTGACCAATCCTTCGACTTCGAGGAGCTGGGTACCCGCTTCGGCACTCACGGTGTGCGCTCCAAGGAAACGTCGTTCAAGTGACATGCGGCCGCGTGTCTCGGAGCAACGGTTACGAACTGCGGCATGATCACGGGGCATGGGTCGAAGGCGCGGTCACACCGCGGTTGAAAGGGGCATCCAACGATGGCCCGATCGAGCCTCGGGGGCGCGCCGGGAATTGAGACGATGTGCTCCTCGGCGTAGAGATCGGGCGTGGCGGAGAACAACAAGCGAGTGTAAGGATGTTTGGGATGGTGGTAAAGGTCCTCGCTGGTGCCATCCTCGACCATCCGCCCGGCATACATCACCGCCGCACGGCTGCATGTTTGGGCCACGACCGGAAGGTCATGGGTCACAAGCACGAGGGCCAACCCGAGCTCGTCCGACAACTGCACCAGAAGCTCGAGAATCTGGGCCTGCACCATGACGTCGAGCGCCGTCGTGGGCTCATCCGCGAGTAGCACCTGGGGATTGCACGCGAGGGCCATGGCGATGGCGGCTCGCTGCCTCATGCCGCCGGAGAATTCATGTGGGTAGCGGTCCGCTCGCTCTGGAGCGATCCCCACCATCTCGAACAGCTCGGCCACCCTGTTGCGAGCCGTTCGGCCTTTCGCTATCCCGTGAAGCTCCATGGGCTCTGCAACCTGTTCCCCCATTCGTTTAACGGGATTGAAGGCGTTCATCGCGCCCTGAAACACCATGGCTATGTCTTTCCACCGGTGTGGCGCTACGGTCCTTTCCCCGTCTTCGAGGATGTCGGCGCCGTCCAGGTACACGCGCCCGGCAACGCTTGCGTTGGGCGGCAGCAGCCCCATGACTGCGAGGATGCTGGTGGTCTTGCCGCATCCCGACTCGCCAACCAGGCCCATACGCTCGCCGGCATGCAACTCGAAGCTCACTCCCTGCACCGCATGCAGCTCGCCGCCGGGCAGATCGAACCAAACGTGCAGATCGTCCACTCCGAGCACCGGGTCGCGAGTGCTCATTGACCACCACCCGCTCTGTCGAGGGGCCGGCGCAACCGAAATCTGTGGACCGAGAGGTGGCCCACCCTCAGCCGGGGATTGAGCGCGTCCTCCATGGACTGCCCCACCATCGTGCACGCAAGGATCACGAGGGTAACGCAGACGCCGGGAGGCACGATCGCCCACCAGGCATCGCTGAAGATCGCGCCGCCGGTAAGCGAGTTCTGGATCAATTTGCCCCACGAGACTTGCGACGGGTCACCCAACCCCAAGAAAGCGATATACGTTTCGGCGAAAATGGCGGTCGCAACCGTTAAGACCGTGTTAGCAACCAGCAGAGGCGTCACCTGCGGCAGCACGTGCTTGACGATCAATCGAATGTTTCCCGCCCCAAGAGCGCGCGCTCGCTTCACATAGACTTGCTCACGAACGCTCTTGACCTGTGCGCGTATCAATCGCGCGGTGCTGGTCCAGTAGATGACCGCAATGATGATTACGATGTTCAGCAAACTCTGACCCCAGATCGCCGCCGCCACGATCATCAGAGGCACGTCGGGAATCACCAGGAAATAATCGGTCACTCGCATGAGCACGGTGTCGGTCCGGCCCCCCAGGTAACCGGACAAAATCCCCACCGTGCCTCCAATCAGCATTGCCATTAGCGAAGCTGCGAATCCGACGAGGAGCGAGACGCGGGCCCCCCAGATCAACAGCGTAAGCATGTCGATCCCACCATCGTCGAGACCCAGGAAGTGCTCCGACGACGGAGGTGCGTAGACGGGCCCGACCTTGCTTCTCGGACCGTAAGGGGAGATGATCGGCGCAGCGAGCGCGAGAATAACGAACAGCATCAGCACCAGCGCGCCAAAGGCCGCCTGCCGATCTCCGAGGACGAGCTGCCGGAGAGCGCCGCGGGAAGTCGGAGCCGCCACAGGTGCGGGTTCCGCGCCGGGAAGGCCGCCCCCTCCTGTGCCGGCCGGCGGCACCGCCTCGATGGTCATGCGGTAACTCTAGGGTCGAGCTTGAAGTACAAGAGGTCGGCGACGAAATTGAAGAAAATCACGGCGAAGGTGAGAAGCAGGAACGCCCCCTGCAGGACCGGGTAGTCACGCTGATCGATGGCGTTGATTACCGCGAGGCCTATCCCCGGGTAGGAGAAGACCTCCTCGATAACAATGGCGCCCGCCAGGATGTAGCCGAACGACAAGGCTATAAGGGTGACGAGCGGAAGCATCGCATTGCGGAGTCCGTGACGCCACACTATGTTGAAGTTCTTGAGCCCCTTTGCCCGCGCCGTCAGCACGTAGTCCTCGCCGAGCGTCTCCAACATCGAGGAGCGGACGATGAGCGCGTACTCGCCGTAGAGACCGATGCCCAGGGTCAGGGCGGGGAGCGCCAGATGGCGCAAACGATCGGCAATGACCGTCCAGGTCGACGGCTCCTCCAGGATTCCCAGCGTCGGATCACGGATGCCCGCCACCGGGAATCCGAACCTCAGGGCGATGTAGAACACGACCATCAGGCCGATCCACTGCGTCGGCATAGCGTAGAAAGACAAAGCCGCCCATGTATTGATGCGGTCGGTTCTGGTCCCTCTTCTCCAAGCCGACACGACCCCCGCGATCACGCCGATGACGACCGAGATCACCGTGGAGATGACCAGCATTGGCAGTGTGTTCATGATCGGTTCTCTGAGGTTCTGCCACACCGACCGGTGATCGGTAAACGAGGTGCCGAGGTCACCCTCGGCCAGGTTCCCCAGATAGATCGTGTACTGCTGCCACATGGACTGATTTAGTCCCAGCTCTTGTTCGAGGGCAGCCTTGAACTGCTTCGTGCAATGGAAGCACCGCAGCGCGGTGACTGCGCTCCCGGGAACTGCGCGGAACAGGACGAAGTTCAGGGTGATGGCGACAAACACGGTCAGGAGCGCGGCACCCGTCCGCCGGATGACGTAGTCGGCGCCCCTCACCTGTGAACCTCCGGCGGTGTCAGCGAGGCATCACTGGGTGAGATGAGGGCTGGTGTAATAGCACTTGCAGTAGGCGCCCAGTTGCGGATAGAAGCCCTCCCACTCCTCCCGAAAGGCCATGATGATCTCTTCCTGCACCGTGTGGATATAAGGCCGCTCCTGGGCGAGCTTGGCCTGCATCTCCCAGACGATCTCCCGACGCTCGTCCTGATTCACAGTCTGGCTCTGCTTTTTGTACATGGCGTCGTAAGCTGGATCGTTGTAGCCGGTGTCGTTCCAGCTGTACCACTGGCCCTTAGTCATAACCGACAACATGAAATCGGGATCCACGTAGCCTATCCAGTTCCAGGCCGCTAGGTCGAACTTTGTGTAGTCACCAGCCGTCTCCAGAGCGTAGGCCTGCCCGGTGTCGCCACCCGGCTTGAGGGTGAGCTTGACCCCAACGTCGGCCCAACTGTCCTTGATGACCTCGAAGTAGCGCTCTCCGTTGTAGTTGAGGCTGCTCGGGACGATCACTTCGTAGGACATCAGGTGCGCCGGCTGCGCATACTCGCCCGTCGTTGCGGGGACCTCTCGGACACCGTTCCGCATTTCGTACCCGAGAGAGTCGAGAATCTCGTTCGCCCTGTCGGGGTCGTAGGGCAGCGGCTTGACCTCGGGATTGACCCACTGGCCCGATTGGGACGAGATCAGGTTCGCCCACGGCCTTGCGTAGCCGTTGTACACGACGTCGATCAGCTCCTGTCGGTTCGTCGCGTACTCGAGCGCTTCACGCACCTTCGGGTCCAGCAGCTCCCTGTTTTGTGGCTTGACCGGGTTGGAGTTGAACGTGATGTTGTCCACCTGGGCACCGAGCTCGCTCTCCACGGTTATTCCGGGTTCGGATTCGAGTGCCTCGGCCGCGTTTTGCGGCACCGACTCGATCCAGTCGAGCGTCTTCGCACGCAGGTCGGCGATCATCGAGGTGGAGTTCGTGTAGTAGATCAGCGCAACGGCGTCGGTGTTCGGTTCCGGTCCGTAGAAGTTCGGGTTCGGCTTGAAGACCGTTGTCCCCTTCTTGTCGTACTTGTCGATGAAGTAGGCGCCGCCGGCGACGACGGGAAGGTCCTGCTCCGGTTGGAAGGTCTTTATGTCCTTGCCGTCATTGCCGGTGTACTTGGACCACACGTGCTTGGGAAGGATCCAAAACTGCTCCATCTGCGCCAGCACGTTGCCGACCGCGTTGGAGTATTCGATGACCAGGGTTTCGTCGTCGGGCGCAGAGAACTTCTTCACGTTCGCCAGTGCGGCGGAGAGAGCGGCAGTTGGCCCATCGGCGTACTTGAGGATCGTGTTACCTGTCCAGGCAGCATCGGCCGCGGTCATCGGCTTGCCGTCCGACCACTTGGTTCCGGGCTTCAGCTTGAAGGTCCATTTCAGACCGTCGGGGGTGCTGGACCAGTCGGTGGCCCAGTCGCCCTGGATCTTGATCCCCGGCCCATACTGGACCAGCTGCGGGTACTGCATAACCATTGCATTGTAGGACTGCGACTCGATCGCGATGAAGGGGTTCAGCGAGTCGATATAGTCGACCGTGCCGAGCTTGAGGATGCCGCCCTTCGTGACGCCGCCCTCTCCGTCACTCGACCCATCGGGTGCGCACCCCGCGAGGAGCAACACCGCTGCGAGCGTCGCCCCCACCAACCGCCTTCTCATCTCTACCCCCTGAGTGCGATCCGTTTCGAATGGCCACGGCCCGCTCGACTTGTGGTTACTACACAAATCGTACTGCGAACGGGGAAGTCCACGCGCTTCATCAGGATTCCCCACTGCCGTCAAGCCCCTACGCGTCCAACATTCATGGTAGGCATCCGTCTGCGCAGGTCCTCACTCCACTCTGTACAACCCCGATGCAACCGGTGTTCAGTTAGGCAGGAGAGCGGCCTCGTCGAGGGTCAGTCTGCGGGCGTCGGCATCGACCGTGGCCCTGACTCCCAATGGCGTGGTCGACAGGTACTTGCCATGTCCCATGGGGAGGCCGTATAGAGCCGGGACCCCAAGGGGCTCGATGTAGCGTTCGAGCACGTCCTCGATGGACAGCGACTGGGGGAAGTCCGGTCTGTCCTCCCGCCAGTCGCACTTTTTGAGCTCGCCCACGACCACTCCGGCGGCCTTTTGGAGGATGCCCGCCTGCGTCATCTGGTTGAGCAGTCCATCGACATAGAAGGGCGGCGCGTCGTAGTCCTCGAAGAAGAAAATCTTGCCGTCGAGGTCTATCTGCCAGGGCGTCCCGATGGTCTGTCCGAGCAGCCACAGGCATCCGCCCACAAGCTCGCCGCGTGCGGCTCCCGGATTCAAAGGCCGAATGTATGCGTCATCGGGGTTGAGCGGCACCTCCCCGAGCGGGTCGGTCGAGGTCAGCGCCCTGAGGAGACGCTCCCGGGTGAAGTCCTTCGTCTCGGGGTCGGCGACACCCGCCAGGCCGGGACCGTAGAAAGTGACGAGCCCCGTGTAGTAGCGGATCGCCGAGTGCAGTGCAGTGATGTCCGAATAGCCTATGAACGGCTTCGGGTTCGCCTTGATCACCTCGAAATCGATGTGCGGGATGGCCTGCGCGGAGCCGTAGCCGCCCTGGAGGCACTCCACCGCATCGACCTCAGGGTCCGCGAACATCCTGGTGATATCCTCGGCGCGCCGGACGGCGTCACCCGCAACCCAGCCGTCGCGCGCGAAGACGCCCTCGCCGAGCACGACGCGGTGGCCCTGCGACTCCCACCACTCCACGCCGCGGAAGACCTCGGATCGGTTGTGATACGGAGAAGCGGGAGCGGGAACACCGATCGTGCCCCCCGACGGCAAGGCCCGTCCTTTAAGCGTCATGATGATCCCTTCTCTGGGGCAGCGGCATGGCGCGCAGCTCGCCGACAAATTCCACGACCTCGGACACCGCCGCCTCATATAGAACTTTGCCTTTGGCAGCGGTCGCCTTGGTGGCGTCACCCTGGACCCCCGAATCGGAGAACGACGACCACCACGGCATGACCTTCAAGGGGCCATCCGCCCAGTCCATCCAGACGTTGGCGGTGGACGGATAGCCGTGTTCGTCGACTGCCAGGGACATGTCAACCGCACCGGGAGCGAGGTGCAGATACAGAGACGTCTCGAGCTCGCATGCGTGCGCCATGCCGCCGCGTCCGGATTCACGGATCGTTGCGATGGTAGCGGCTGATTCGGGATTGGACAGATAGAAGGCGGCGGCAACGAGCGACTCCGGTTCCTGCACCATTGCAAGTCGCGCCGCCATCTCGACCAACGCCTGGTTCGAGCCGTGCCCGTTCACCAAGAGGACCCGCTTGAAGCCGTGGCGAACCAACGAGACGCCAACATCGGTGCAATAGCGGCAGAACGTGTCCCACCCGATGGTCACAGTCCCGGGAAAATCCATGTGATGGGGGGAGTACCCGTGGGCGATGGCAGGCAGCAGCATCCCCTCGCCGGGAAGCCGTTCGGCCGCGCCCCTGCAGATGGCCTCGACCAGGGTCACATCGGTGTCGATCGGAAGGTGGTGCCCGTGGTCTTCGAGCGTGCCGATCGGCACGATGGGGACGAACCCCTCGGCCGCGGCGCGCCGGACCTCGGGCCAGGTCAGCCGGCCGTACTCGAGGGGGCTAGACCACATCGGCGACGGCGGAGGCTACCTCGAAGGGGTGCCAGATTCCCGAGCACGGGGGCCCATCCGAGACGAGCATCCTTCCCGTGACCAGATCACAGGCCATGCCGAACACCGTGCCCGAGGCGTCCGCGCCGGATTCGTGAAGGCAGATGCTCTGCGGGGCCGACCTGTGGTCGGAGAGCAGCCGGGTGCAGTCATCGAGGGACCTAGGAGGCGCTTCGGCGAGCAGCCTCTGGGCCCGGGCGAGGCGCGCCTTCGAGCCCCTCGAACCCGGGCTGGCGAACGGGTTGGACGCGCTCAGGTAATGGTTGGTGTGGGCCTCGGCGTTGTCTGGAACCGAGGCGGTCGCTGCACTCGTCTCTGCTGCCGTAATTGCCGCCTCTCAGCCCGGTTCGGGGAGCCCACCATACCGGTCTGCTTCTTACGGTTTTCGAGATTCTGGTGTAAAGTCTCGGTTGGTGTGCCGGGAAGTCTGGTCGGCGTTGCATGTGACGTTGGTGCTCGATCAGGAGGCAACGCCGTGTCTAGCCCGGCAGGGAACCACCCTCCAGCGACTCCTCCTGAGTCAACAGTGCCCGACCCACCCCGCCACCCGACATTCGGGCGATTCTTATGAGCAGCTATGGCACGCCGAAGCATCGAGTCGTTGCCGGACGCTACTCCGACACGACACAGCCCGTACTGGAAGCGCGGGGCAAGGCCGGCGTCTGGAGGATCGCCGTAAACGACAGTCCTGGGATGTCGTTCTCCTCTTTCCTCTTGTCGGGGGCGGGAAGTCTCAGCCAGTCATCCCGTCGAGGGGAGGTCACAAGGGCTGAATGAAAAGAGATCGCTCGAATCGAGAGGAGGAGTTGTGAAGTTCCAGATGGTGTTGAAGATGCTCGACGAGGAAGGGCGTGAATGTGGAGCCCTTGTCGGAAATGAGACTCCGTCCGCGCACTCTGCGGCGAAGGATGTGCTTCACAGATTCGATGAGTTGCAGGACGAGGCTGGCCGTCTCAAGAAGCCTGTGGACCTCTCGGATGAATTGAAAGGAGCGGCGAGACGATTCGGTGCATGAGGTATCTTGCAGCGACTACGCGCTCAAAGACAGCCCAGTGCGCGGTTTTCAGTTTCCTGGACGACGTCTAATGCCCAACATCCCTTGCCCGTGACAGGTATGCGGCTCCTGCGAAACCCGCCAGGCTGATCATGAGCAACAATGCGATCCGCCACCAGACGGGATCCGCCACCAGTGGGTTGCCGTACAAGTGGAAGAACGAAAAGTCGAGCACCCAGTCCGGCCACCCGTAGAGTGGCGTTACCTCCTGGATGAAGTAGCTCGTAACCGCCACTGCGGTGAGGACAAAGACGGCGCCCTGTGGCCGCCACGACGTCCATAGCGCGCCGACCGCGCCGAACGCGACCGTGAATGGCGCGAGCAGCACGACGGCAAGCAAGACACGTCCTAGTTCAAACGCGATTCCGCGGCTCCCGGCGAGGATGAACATGAAAAGCAGCGCGACTAGTCCGATGCCCGAAGCGGCCGTGAATAGGAACGCGGCGCGGCGGATCACTACCTGCGAGCGAGAGATCGGCAGCGACAGCTCGAATTCGAGACGCCCCGAGGCGTCGTCATGCGCCCATCCAGCCACGGCTGTGATCGCGAACAACGCGAGGAGGAGCTGGATCGTCCCAATGAGGAAAAGTCCGACGATGCCTCGAGCGATGTCCCCGTTCGTGATCGCCGTGAGGTACTCGTGGAGTTGCTGCACCTGCTTGAGTGACGCGACCATCCCCGGGGCCAGAGTGACAAAGAACACGACCTCGACGAGCACGCCGCCGACCCACCACCCGAGAGCAACGCGCCGCTCGTACAGCACCCCCAACAGACGCCGGCGGTACCATCCCACGCCGCTCGGCGCCACCGCGCCGCGTCTCCGGCCCCACTGTGCAGCTGTCACCAACGGCTGCCCGATGTCACGCCGTTCAAATGCAAGCGTTGCGAGCGCGATCAGGGCCAGCGCGAGAGCGACGAGCGCGCTGGTGCCGACGAGCGAGAAGTCACCTCCACGCGCCATAGGGTCCGACGCCGAATACCACGACAGTGGCGAGAGCCGGCGGATGCCACTCATTGTATCGGAGGCAGATCCCAGGCTGTTTAGCAGGTTGAGGACGAAGAGCGTCGCCGCACCGATGCTGAAGGCGGAGCGACGCGAGCCGCCGAGTTGTGCTGCGAGGCTGCCGAGGCCGAACACAAATAGCAGGACCGCCACGACCGCCACAGCTTGCAGCAACAACACCGATGGCTCGATCTCTCCCGAGGACGCCGCCCACAACGATAGACATAACCCGAGGCTGGCGCCCATTGTCGTCACCGCGAACGCCGCGGCGGCCCCCCTCACAAGGACCTTTCGTTTGGCTCCGGCCGCAAGCAGCGACTCGGTGCGGGTTGCATCTTCGCTGCCTCGCAGCATCGAGACAGCAAGCCACACGACCCACACCCCGAGCAGCAATGGCAGCGCTCCGAAGACACGCCAGCTCACGTAGCCGCCGAGCGTCATCAGCTCGGTCGGAATGGGAGCAAGGTACGCAAGCTGGCGCGCCAACGATTCGGACTCTCTTGCAAATGCGGCTCGTTCCGCCACCGTGTCCCCTGCAACTGTCGAATAGCCGCTCGCTTGCGCGCTCCCGACGGCTAGCAGCACCATAATCACCCCGACGATAGATCGACGGTGGGTTCGAAGGAAGAACCGGACGCCGGTCATCCCTCGCGCTCGGAACGGTAGACATCGAGGAACGTCTCCTCCAGCGTCGGTTCATGGCTCGTTAGGTCGACGACTCTCATGCCTGCGAGCGCATCCGCCAGCAGCTCGAACGAACCACGTACGATGCACCGGGCGGAAACGCCGTCGACGGCGACGTCCTCAAGGCCCGGCACCTGCCGGAGTCGCCGCTCGTCGGGTGGTTGCGCGAACATGATCTCGACGCGACGAAGCCGGATCTGGTGCAGCTCCGACACCTCGATGACCTGCACGAGGCGTCCCTCGCGCACGATTGCAGCTCGCTCGCAGATCTCCTGGACCTCCGACAGCACATGCGACGAAAGGAAGACCGTCGCGCCGCTTTCTCGCGTCTCTCGGACGAGGTCGTAGAACTGCTGCTGCATGAGTGGATCTAGTCCGGCGGTGGGTTCGTCGAGGATCAGGAGCTGGGGGTCGTGTGCGAACGCTAGCAGAAGCCCGATCTTCTGCTTGTTGCCGCGCGACAACTCCTGGAACCGGGGCGAGAGGTCGATAGCAAAGCGGTCGCAGAGTTGCGTTATCCTACCGGTCACGTCGATCCGTCTCATGCCCATGACATAGCCGACGATCTCGGCGCAGCGCATGCGGCCGAAGTCCGGCAGCTCGCCGGGGAGGTAGCCAATGCGTTTCTTGAGTGCGACCGAATCCTCGTGCGAGTCGAGCCCGAGCAGCCGTGCACTCCCCCGGCTCGGCCGGATCATGTCCATCAAGAGCCGGATCGTCGTTGACTTGCCCGCTCCGTTGGGTCCAAGAAAGCCGAAGACTTCGCCCTCTCGCACATCCAGGTGAAGGTCGAACAGGCCCCTGCCATTGCCGTAGTCCTTGGTCAGACCCGTGGTCGCGATAGCTTCCATGGCGTGACTCTAAGTGACGACTTTGTAGTCTCAAATTTCAAAATCGAAGTTCTATTTATTGGGATGTGTCGCTAACTCATGTCCCCAAAGCGCTACTCCGAGGCGATCCGACAGCGCGGGGGACGGAGCCGAGCGTCGCCCCACCGCTCCGACCACCAGGGGACGCTCCCTAGCAGGAAGAAGGAACCGCCCTCCGCTCGTCGTCTAAGACCCGGCAGGGAGTCCGAACGACGTGCCGGAGTCGCCGTCACTGAACACCTGGGTCACCTGGCCTCCGATGTCGCCGATTCGTGCTCGGTGATCTCACCCGCGTGGAACAGGCTCCCCGGTCCTCTGGATGACCCTCACCCTCGGTACGCTGGTGATCGTGGTCGCCGCGCTCCTTGGTCTTTCGGCAACGGGCTACTTGGGCCGGAGACCGCCGTCGATGAAGCTGGAGTTCTAACAATTGAATACGACCGTTTCGGGCGCTATGGCGCCGACCTTTCGCTTGCGGTGCAGGTGCGGGAGTCGGCGGCCTCGCAGGGAGATTTCGGGTTTGGGTTTCCAATGACTATCTCGACGGCGTGAAGATCGACATGTCAGTCCCGATCCGGACGCAACTGAAGCCGCGGACGGCGGCATCCTCTACGGATTTTTGGCCGACCAGGGAGATCTCGAAGCCAACTTCGACTTGACCGGTGACAACATCGGCTCGCTGAGAGGAAGAGTCGGAATCGGTGGCCCAGCCAATGCCGTGGGCTTCTCTCAGTTCTTCTATCCCTAGGAGGCACCAGTATGGATGCAGTGCTGCGCGCAGCAGGCGTCTACTTCTTCCTGCTCCTGCTGATGCGACTATCGGGTAAACGAACGCTCGCTCAAGTCACACCGTTCGACTTCGTACCATGGTTGATCATCGGCGAGGCGACCGACAAGGCCTCATGGCCTTGGGCGCGCCGGAGGCGGTCACGAGGTTCATTTGCCTGATCCAGACCGACCCGAGCCCATCACGGAAGTGCCGCGCGCCGATCATCTGTCGCAGCGGATCCCACGGCCCCGGCCGAAGCAGGTGGTCCGGCCCCCGGGATGCTCACAAACGTGCGGGTACACTGGAGGACGTGAGGCCACGGCTGTGGCCGTCGAGGAAGGTGGAACTCAGCATGTCGTCCGAACCCCGGGGGGTGGTGGCAGAGGGGCGCGATCAAGACCACGAACGCGCCGAGCTGCTCGCCGAGGTCGGGGAGCTCTACTACCTGCACGGGCGGGACCAGAGCTCGATTGCCGAGGAGGTGGGCACCTCTCGCTCCAATGTCTCCCGCCTTCTCACCGAGGCGCGACGACGTGGAATCGTCGACATCCGCATCAACCATCCGTTGGGGAGGGCCCTCGAGCTCGAGCGGCGGCTCGAGACCGAGTTCGGCCTCGAGGAGGCTCGCGTACTCGCCGCCCGGCCCGGAAAGGTCACTCGTGGCAGGAGGGAAGGCCGAGACACGCTCAACAGGGTAGGTCGTCTGGGAGCGGTCTATCTGCTCGAGGTTCTCGCCGACGGCCGCACCATCGGAGTGTCGTGGGGCACTTCACTCGAGGCGCTGGTCAACGCAGTTGCGCCCACCCGGCCGCATGCAGTCGAGGTGGTGCAGTTGCTCGGGGGTCTTTCCTGGGTGTCTCAATCCCTCAGCGGGCACGAGCTCGGGCGACGGCTTGCGGACCGGCTCGGAGGCCGCTTCGCCTACCTCCACGCCCCTGCCATCGTCGACTCAACCGAGGCCCGCGACCTGTTGCTTCGTCAGGAAGGCATCGCAGACGTGCTCGCCAAGGGGAGGGGGGCCGATCTTGCACTCCTGGGAATCGGCTCTTTGGGGACGGGATCGTCCCGGGCCCTGTTCTCCCGCCCCGAGCTGACTTCGGCCGAACGCCGGGAGATCCGGTCGGGCGGAGCTGTGGGTGACATCTGTGCCCGCCTGTTCGACCGGGACGGACGGCCCTGTGAAGTCGCGGCGAACCGTCACGTGGTGGGACTCGACCTCGCCGACCTGGAGGCGATCGCCCGCCGGATAGGAGTTGCCTGCGGGCTCGAGAAGGTGGCCGGGATAACCGGCGCGCTGCGGGGCCGGCTGGTAAACGTGCTGATCACCGACGAAGCGACCGCAGCTCAGGTGCTTGCCAAGCGCTGAGTCTCATCTGAGGTGCTTGGACCAATCCTCACCGTCCCTGGTGTCGGCGCCGAAAAGCAGAACCGACAGGTAGAAGAGAATCAAGATTACGCCGATCCAGGCGACTTCGACCATTTGGATTCCTTCCTGTCCTCGGTCCCGGTGCTCCTCACCGGAGGTCGGTTGCGTCTTCGACTTTGATCGAATGGCCGCTCGGCATCCTCACGGTGTGAAAAGAGTCCGCTGAACCGGCTCCGAGCAGTCCACGAAGCAGCCGCTTTCCCACTGTCGTCAGAGGTTCGCTGCGCGACCGGTCCCCGGCCGAAGACAGCGACCATCCGCCTGGGCGGCGGACAATCCTCACTTGATCGGCTTCACGCCGCGGATCCTTGGTTCGGTCAAGGGCCGGCGCTTTCCACAGTTCCGGATGCACGCCGATCACCTCCTGTTTGGGCGTCGAGAGAGACGCGCGGCCTCTGCCTTGCGTGTGAGCTCTGCGGCTCGTTCCCGTGCGATAAGGCCCGAGATCAAGGGGTTCACTTCAATCACCTCCGTAATGCTCTATACTCTTTACGATCATTACGCTACACGGCGGGGAGTAAGAAGTCAAATGGATTTCACTCATTACTCGGACGAAGCGGTCGCAATCGCGGTTGACCTGGTCAACAGCCGTGGATCCTGGTCGGGCTCCGAGTACCTGCCGGACTCCGAAGCCGTATTCGGGTTCCTGCGCGACCACGGTCTCTCCGCGCCTCAATCGATTGGCAAGCAGGAGATTACGAGCATCCACGCACTCCGATCGCGTCTCGCCGACGCATTCATGGCTCCGGACGAAACGACTTCTGTGACCATCCTCAACCAGCTTCTGGACGAGGTGGGAACACACCCGCAGCTCACCGACCATGACGGCGGGGGGTGGCACCTTCACTATGTGCCCGCGAGCAAGGCCGTCTCACAGCAGTTGACAACGGTCGCCGCCATGGGGCTTGCGACGGTCATCGCCGAACACGGGTTCGAGCGGATCGGCGTTTGCTCCGCCGACGAGTGCCGCGATGTGTACATCGACACCTCCCGCAACAAGTCCCGCCGTTACTGCGACGACTCCTGTTCAAGCAGAATGAACGTCGCGGCCTACAGGGCGCGTCGGAAACAAGACACCGCTTGACGGCTTCGCCCCTCCGATTGGGACAGCCCTCCGACTTTTCCGATCCGTGTGGTTCTGGGTTCCCAGAACAGGAAAACTGGTCGTCGGCGGACAATCGAGCGCCTAGGATCGGCGCACTATGGTGAGGCTTATGGGGCTTCCGAACGCACGACGTTACCCGGTTGCGAAGGTGGCGCGTCGCGAGGAACAATTCGAGATCGTTTTCTCCGGAGTTGACGGAGCTCAGACGATCCAGGTTCCCTTCCGGCTGCTCGACGCGTCAAACGACCTCGAAGGAGTCGAGCTGCGCCTCCTGGCCGACCTGCAGAAGCTCGGCTACACGATAAGAGGCGACCCCCCACTGTAGACGGCGCCCGCGCCCCGGTGGTTGGCGAACCGACCGCACAGGGCTCGGGCTGACGCTCGCTCCGGCCATTCGGTTTGACTTCCTGCGGGGCCGGGAGTTCTCCCAGGGTGGTTCGCTAAGGCAAATTGCCCGCCATGTCGAACTAGTCAATGGGGCTGCTCGCCCCAAACGACCAGGGCAAACTCGTCGCAAGGCGGGGTACGCAAAGCCAGGGGCCTCCCTTTGAGGTAGCCCAGCTACCGTAAAGGGAGCGATGTCATGCAATCAGTTGCTCAACCGCGCGAGGCCGCACCGGCCCCCGCCGGTTCACCCGCGCTCCCCTCCTTGACGGATGTCGCCTCTCGCATCTCGCGCCGCTCTGCCACCGTGGCCGTCCTCGGATTGGGATACGTCGGCCTGCCGCTGCTGATCGAGAGTCGCCGCGAGGGATTCGACGTGTTCGGTGTCGAGGCCGACCCGGCCCGCGTCCAGCAACTCAGGGATGGAAGGTCCTATATCGACGACGTCTCGGACGAAGACCTCGCTTCCCTGGGCGCCCCCTTGCTGACGACCGACCACAACGTCCTGAGGCGGGCCGACATCATCATTATCGCGGTCCCGACGCCGCTTCATGAGGGCACTCCCGATCTTTCCCCCATAGAGGGGGCTTGCAAAGACATTGCGTCGGTCCTTCGCCAAGGGCAGCTCGTGATACTCGAGTCGACGACCTACCCCGGCACCACGGAGGAGCTCGTCAGACCGATCCTGGAGCAGAGCGGCCTGGCTTGCTCGAAGGACTTCGGCCTCGCCTACTCGCCCGAGCGCATCGACCCCGGCGGCGCTTGGACCATGAGGCATACGCCCAAGATCGTCGCCGGCGTCTCTCCTCTCGAAACAGAGCTCGCCAGCTCCTTCTACGCAACGCTGGTCGACCGGGTGGTGGAGACCTCATCCCCTCGCGAAGCCGAGATGGCAAAGCTGATCGAAAACACGTTCCGACAAGTCAATGTCGCCCTAGTCAACGAGCTTGCGACCATCGCACCCTCCATCGGAGTCGACATATGGGAAGCGCTGGATGCTGCGGCAACCAAACCATTCGGATACATACCTTTCTGGCCCGGCCCCGGGGTCGGCGGCCACTGCATCGCCATCGATCCCAGCTTCTTGTCCTGGAAGGTCGAACAGCGCATGGGATTCGGAATTGGATTCGTCGAACATGCTCGCTCGGTCAACAACCGCATGCCGGCGTTCGTCACAGGCTCCATCGGTGAAGCCTTGAATCGAATCGGACTTCCGCTACGCGGTGCTCGTCTGTTGGTGCTAGGGCTTACCTACAAGGCGGGAGTAAGTGACCTAAGGGAGTCCCCGGCAGTGGAAGTGCTCGAGCGCCTCATGGCGGCAGGAGCAGACTGCAAGTACCACGATCCCTACGTTCCCACCATCGAAATAGGCGGTAGCCGACATAACGACATACTCAGAGTCCCTCCTGGATCGCCGGAGGGAAGCAGAACAAAGTTGCAGTCGGTTCTCATCAACGACGCTCTCCTCCACCAGACGGACTGCGTCGTGATTCTCACATCACATGCCGGACTCGATTATCGTCCAGTGGTCGAAGCCTCGCAGCTCGTCTTCGACGCCGTAGGAGTGACTCGCGAACGGCAAGCCGGAAATGTCGTGCGGTTGTAGTGCAGCAGTCACCTGGACGTCTTTACTCGGACCGGACGACCTCTCTGCTCCGGACCCTCTATCGCATTCTCGTTGTTGCGTATGGCCTCGCCATCATGGGATTTGTATGGCTGACAAAGGACCTGACGTTCGCTACCCTCTCCAAAGACCCCGTCTTCGCCGCCTACTCGATCAGCGTGGTCCTGTACGTTCTTGGCCGGTTTGTGCTCGCACTCTTCTATCGCCCGGTGCCCGATGCCGGTCACAGACCCACGCTGTCGGTCATAATTCCCGCCTTCAATGAAGAGGAAGGAATCCTTGGCACCATCCAATCGTGCCTCGATGCCGACTATCCGTCCGAGCTGATCGAGATAATCGCGGTCAACGACGGATCCACAGACGGCACCTGGGAACGGATCCAGGACGCCAAGCTCATGTCCCCGCGACTACACGCAATCGACATGGGGAAGAATTACGGCAAGAGAACGGCTATGGCCGAGGGAATCCGGCGCGCGCAGGGCGACATCCTCTGCTTCGTTGATTCCAACTCGTATATCTTGCCCGACGCACTCGAAACAATCGTGGCCCCGTTCGCCGACGAGCGAGTTGGTGCTGTGGTCGGGCATGCAGAGGTCCGAAACAAGATGCTCAACTGGATCACCAAGATGCAGCAGGTTCGCTATTACGCGGCCTTCCGTATCATCAAAGGAACCGAGTCCCTGCTTTCCGGCACGGTTACATGTGCCTCGGGTTGCTGCGCGGCTTACCGAACCTCTCTGGTTCGCCCCCTATTGAGGGCATGGGAGTTCCAAACCTTCCTCGGCAAGCCTGCCACCTTCGGTGACGATCGCGCCCTCACCAATCGCATACTGGCGAAGGATCGAGTCGTGTATCAGTCGACGGCGCGTGCAGAAACCAACGCGCCTACATCTCTGGGCGTTTTCTTCCGGCAACAGCTCCGCTGGAAGAAATCCTGGCTTCGGGAATCAACGTATGTCGTCCGCTACTTCTGGCGCAAGAATCCGGCGGCAGCCGTGTTCACGTACGCCTCGATCATCTTTCCGATGTTCGCACCCTGGGTAGTTC
>JALZIO010000301.1 GCA_030860245.1 Actinomycetota bacterium
GCCGTTCCCTCCGCCGCCGCCATTCCCTCCTCCGCCATTCCCTCCGCCACCCGCCTCCGCGACGACTTCTCCCGCCATGCTGGGATGGATGTCGCACTGGAAGTAGTACTCGTCCGGGTCGAGCGGGTCGACCTCGTAGGTGGCGCTCGAACCCCCAGGGAGATCATCACCGTCGAACAGCGCATCTTCCTGGGCGGTCCCGGTGTCGGCGTCCTCGTAGATGGCGATGTTGTGAGGCTCGGTGTCCTGGTTGTCGAAGCCTATGGTCTGCGGCTCGCCCGCGGCCAGTTCGAGTGTGTCGGTGTCGAAGGCCAGGTTCTCGGCCACGACCTGGACGTCGCCTTCGGGAGTAGAGGCGCCCCCGTCCTCGGCAGCCGGTGCGGCCTCGCCGGATGAGCCCGTGTCTCCACCCAGCAGCAAAACGACGGCGAGCAGGGGGATGATCACATAGAGAAGCGCAAGGAACCCCGATCCGCGTCGCTCGGTCTCGCTCGCGCTGACTGCGGGAACGCCGGAGGAGACGAGGTCGTCGATCAGCTTGCGGCGCCTGTAGACGGCCTGCTGCGCCTCGAATTGGGCATCGCTGGCAACCGAGTCCTCGGGCCGCAGACGGTTGCCGGCAGGAGTCCCGTGGCTGACTCCGAGGGTCTCGGCGCGCCGAGGGGCCTCCGTGACGGTTCCGCCGTCGGCCGAAGCTGCAGCCGCAGGTTGAGCCGGGGTGTCGGTGGCAGGGGCCTGGGCGGAAGGTTGGGCCGCGGTTTGGGCAGGCGGAGCTTGGGCGGCTGCCGGCTGTCCCGCCGGGGCTTGGGCGGCGGGTTGCGCGTCCGGTGCCTGGGCGGCTGCCGGCTGTTCTTCCGGGGCCCGGGCGGCTGCCGGTGGTTCGGCAGCGGGTTCCTCTGTGGCGGGTTGTTCGGCCTGGGCCTGAGGTGCCGCGGGTTCTTCGGCCGGGCCCTCGCCCTCGGACGCCGCTCCATCTCCTTCGAACTGCGGCTGGGCGCCGGGCCACCACTTTGGCTCTTTGGGATGGGGGGAACCCTCTGTGGCGCGTTGGCGGGCAGCCTTGGCACGCGCTTCGATTACCGCAGCGCTGGAGCCCTTCTGCTGCTCCTCCTGCTGCACCTCTCCATAGATCTGTTCGGGGTCGGCCACCATTTCTCCTGCTAGGGCACCATGAAATCAGTGCAAATGTATCGCGCAGATCCGTCCGGATGGGCAAAGTTAAGCGCGGAGCGATTTTCGACGGCCGGTGGGTTGGAAAGAGACCCCCAATCGGGTCAGGACTGGCGGTCGGTCGCCTCGAGCGCCAGCTCTCGAAGGGCGGTCCGGGCATCATGACCGATGGGGAGGGCGTCGAGCCGTTCCAGAGCCGAGGCCGCAAGGCTCTGGAGCAAGACTTCGGTCCCCTTGCGAGCTCCCGAGACCTCGATCAGACTGCGCAGGCGCCTCACATCTTCGTCGGAGAGAGCGTCCCCTCCTCCCCACAATCCCTGGAGTGTCCTCCGGTCGGCTCCGTGCAAGCCGGCGAGAGCCTTGGCGTAGAGCACGTGGTGCTTGCCTTCCCTGATGTCGGAGTCAATGGGCTTTCCGAGACTCGCGGGATCACCGAACGTGCCCAGGAGGTCATCGCGCTGTTGAAAAGCCTCCCCCAGCGGCTCTCCGAAGTCCGACAGCCGCCGCCGAAGACCGGCGGGGGCCCCGGCGAGCGACGCCCCGATTGCCAACGGCTCCTGGATCGAGTAGCGGCCGGACTTGAGCAGGGCCACTCGGCGCGCCTCGTCCTCCGTTATGGACGGCTTCCCGGCCGCTTTCAAATCGAGGTACTGGCCTGCGATCACCTCCTGACGCATGCGGGAGTAGGCCTCGAACGCAATGGCAAGCGTCCGGGCGTCGAACCCGGACGCCATGATGGCCTCGTCGGCCAGCACCAGGGCAAGGTCGCCGACGAGTAGCGCGACGTTGACGCCGTGCTTCGCAAAAGAGGTGGGCACTCCCCGGCGCTCCTCTGAAGCATCCATGATGTCGTCGTGAACGATCGCGAAGGTATGGAGGAGCTCCAAGCTCGCCGCCGCACGCACGATGTCGTCCGAGTGCTCGCCTCCGGCTCCCCTGTAGCCCCAGTAGCAAAAAGCCGGACGGAGCCGCTTGCCTCCGGACTCGATAACTCTGGCGATCTCATCGATGAGGTCGCCTGCCTCCTCGAGCTCGCGCCGGCGAGCCATCAAGAAGTCGCGTAGTCGCGCGTCGATCTGGGCTCTCAACAGGTCGATCCCGGGCCAGAACGATGTCATACGCGCCGCTACCCTAGCCCCGTGCACAGGCGCCGGCTGCTCGTCCTCGCCCTCCTGTCATCCGTCCTGGCGGCCGGATGCGCCGGCACTCCCGCCGGCACAACCCCCGCCCGCGTTACGGGCGTCGTTGTGGACGTGACCTCACAGGGGTTAGGGAAGGTCACGGCGTTCGTCCTCAAGGATGGGGGACGCAACTACCAGATCACGATCGACCGGGCCATCGATTACAGCTTCCCGCTCGACCATCTGAACGAGCACCGCGCCACGGGCTCTCCCGTGCAGGTCCGGCTCGAGCAGCGAGGACGGGCGTTGGTTGCACTCTCCATCGAGGATGCGTAAAAGCCCCTCGGCTACAGCTTGGTCAGCGCCTTCCGCAGTTCGGGCGCGCCGACGATTCCCTCGAACTTCGCCGCCACGCGCCCGTCGGAACCCACGACGAAGACCCAGGGCTCGGTCGGTAGCCCCCACCGGAGAGCTGCCGGCACCACCCTGCGCTCGGTGCGAATGGGCAGTCTGTACGGCTCAACGTGTACAAAGTTCATGTCGGAGAAGCCCTCGGAGACCCGCTTGACGATATCGAGGGTCGGCCCACAGGTGGCGGACTCGCAGAACTTGGGAGTGGCGAAGGTTATGACGGACGGCTGCCCGGAGCGGAGCGCGTCGGCGATGGACATCCTGTAGAAACGGGGATCCGGGTCCGAGTCGGTGGATATGGCCCCGAGCACCTTGACATCGGCGGCCGTCGGAGTGTCGACCGCCGGGGGTCGCTCGCCCACCGCCGGGGTCGATGCCTGCTCGGCGACATCGAAGTTCGCCCGAACGGTTTCGTCCACGCCCTCCCCGGTCAGCCTCACCTCTGCACCCCATCGCCCGGCGGATTCGAAGGTGACCTCCTCCACATAGAGCCCCGTCCTCGGCTTCTGGGTCCAAACGAAGTCCATCCTTTCGGTGGTGGCCGGCTTGCGGGAGGATTTTTCGAGGTCGAAGAAAGAGATGGCCATGTCGATGCGTGGTGACGCGATCGGAGCGTCGTTCTCGCCGCTGAGTAGACCGACCAGGAAGCGGTTGCGCCCCACGACAATCTCACTGGACACGAAAACCGGATACGCCTCCACATCGGTGAAGTCCTCGTTGAACGACATCCTCGTTGGGGCGGCGTTCTCGTTCGGTGCGTTTTCTGCACAGGCGCCGAGCAGAGCAACCGTCACCACAAGTGCAACTGCTCGCAGAGGGAACGGCTTCATTCACTCGATGCTAGCCGCGATTGCGGCGCTATCCCATGCGGGTAACATCGCCCGAGATGGAACGTTTCCGGAGGCTCGCCGTTGCCTCGACCGTCGCCACCTTCGTCCTAATAGCGATTGGGGGAGTGGTGCGCGCGACGAAATCGGGATTGGGCTGCGGAACCGACTGGCCGGACTGCTCGGGAGAGCTCTTACCGCCGCTTGCCTCGCGAGCCCTCGCAATCGAATACTCACACCGGCTCATGGCCTCGATCGTTCTCCTTATGCTTGCAGGTCTGGCCGGGCTGGCGGTGTGGCGGCACCGGGGATCACCGGCCATAATGTGGCCCTCCATAACGGCGTTCGGGCTCGTCGTCTTCCAGGCGCTGCTCGGGGCCGTGGTCGTCAAGCTCGAGCTCCAAGCCGTGTCGGTCGTGCTTCATCTCGGAACCGCTCTGTTGCTGGTTGGCGTGCTCGTCTATCTCGTCGCCGCATCATCGCCCGGCAGCGATCGTCCCCCAAAGACCGACCGGTCGCTCAGCCGACGGGGGGCAATGCTGGCCGGAGCCGTGTGGCTGCTCTTGTTGAGCGGCTCCTACGTAACGGGGGCCGATGCGGGTTACGTGTTCCCCGACTGGCCACTCATGAACGGCAGCTTGCTTCCCAACCTGACGGTCGAGTCCTACGCGATCCACTGGACGCACCGGGTTCTCGCTGCATTGGTTGGCGTCCTCGTGGTCCTCTTCGCGGTCAAGGTCATGCGGCGAAAAAGCGACATGCCGGGTGCAGCGCGCCTCGCCCACGCGGTTGCCGGTGGATATGTCCTGCAGATCCTCATCGGCGCCGCAAACATCTGGAGCCGGCTCAACGCCGCCGTGGTAACCGCTCATCTGCTGGTCGGGGCCTTGTTGTTCGGCGGCCTGGTCGGAATCTCCGTCGCCGTGCATCCCTCCCTGCAGAGGGCAGGGATAGAGGAGCCGGCGGGCAGGGGCCGGCCGGCGTTCAGAGCGGCCACCGAATGAGACGGGCCTTGCCTCCGACGCCGCGCGCCTCCTGTGCGGTGCTTGATTGATGGGACGCATCGCGAGTCACGCGACCAATGGCCCCCTTGTCGAGCCGTTGCCACACGACGCCGGCCCGGGACATGAAGCCGTAACCCCGCGCGAGCGTGCGGCCGCTTACTTTGCTCTGACGAAGCCGCGCATAATCGAGCTTCTCCTGATCACAACAGTTCCACCGATGATCGTGGCCGCCGATGGGTGGCCTTCTATGTGGCTCATATTCGCAACCCTGACCGGAGGCGCCCTTGCGGCGGGTGGCGCCAATGCCATCAACTGCTACGTCGATCGCGACATCGACCAGATGATGCCCCGGACCAGGAAGCGGCCGCTCCCGTCGCACAAGGTCGAGCCGCGCAACGCACTTTTCTTCGGCGTTGCACTGGGGGTAGCGGCGTTTGTGTTCCTCTACCTGACGGTCAACCCCATATCGGCCGTCCTGGCGGCTGCGGCGCTGTTGTTCTACGTTTTCGTCTACACCATCGGCCTGAAGCGATCCACGCCGCAGAACATCGTGATCGGGGGCGCGGCAGGCGCCATTCCTGCGCTGGTGGGATGGAGCGCGGTGACCGGACGGGTCGACCTCCCCGCACTTGCCCTGTTCGCGATCGTCCTCTACTGGACGCCGCCGCTCTTCTGGGCGCTGGCGATGCGCTACGAAAAGGAGTACGCCGCAGCCGGAGTGCCGATGATGCCGGTCGTCTATGGGCGCGCCGAGACAGCCAAGCACATACTCCTGTACTCGCTGCTGCTGTTCGCCATTTGCCTTGTGTTCTTTGCGGTCGGCCGCATGGGGATGATCTATCTCGTGGCCGCGATCGGACTGAATGGCGTCTTCGTGGGACTGGCGGTGAGATTGTGGAGGCGGCCCGAACGCGACGTCGCGTGGGACCTGTTCAGGTACTCGATCTACTACCTGGCGCTGCTTTTCGGGGCCATGGCCGCCGACCGTCTCATCACTCCGTAGATCGCTTCCCAGTGGTGCACGTGGTTGGCCGACCCGTCAACCGAACTCGGGCGGGTGACCACACCATGCTGTGGTTGGGCCCCCGAGAAGACTTCTTAGCGCCCCCAACCACGTAGTGGTGCCCGAGTGCCGGCCGGCACGACGAGGGTCCTGATGGGTGATGCTGACCGGGATCGCCTGAAGAAAACGTTCGACGAGGACGCCGCGCTTTACGACTCGATCAGGCCTCGATATCCAGAGCAGCTTTTCGACGACATCATCCTACAAACAGGCCTGGATCCCGGAGCGAAGGTTCTCGAAGTGGGCTGTGGCACCGGGCAAGCGACTGTGGGGCTCGCCCAACGCGGCTTCCGGATCGTCTGCGTGGAGTTGGGTGACGCTCTCGCGGCGGTAGCACGAAAGAACCTGGTGGCGTTTCCCGAAGTGTGAAGGTGGTAACGGCTGCGTTCGAGGACTGGGATCCCGAAGGCTCGTCGTTCGACCTGGTTATGGCGGCCACGTCGTGGCACTGGATCGATCCCGAGGTTCGGTACGCAAAGGCCGCTGCTGCGCTGGGGCCACATGGAGCGCTGGCGGTCATCGCCACGCATCACGTCCTTCCTCCTGAGGACGGCGACAGCTTCTTCGTGGACGTCCAGAGTGCCTACCGCGCGATCGGCGAAGAAGACAGCCCGCCCCCGCCGGCCTGGTCGGGTTCGAGCGATACACCTCCCGGCGACATTGCCGACGACCGTGGTGAGATCGAAGCCACCGGTCTCTTCGCCGACGTGCGCGTGACCCCCTATCTATGGGATCGGTGGTACACGGCCGACGAGTACGTGGCACTGCTGGATACCTACTCGGGCCATCGTGCGATGGAGCCCGGGGCGCGTGGTTGGCTCTACGACGAGGTCCGGCGACGAATCAGCGCCCGGCCCGGCGGCCGCATTCGAAAGCACTACCTCTTCCTCCTGCACCTGGCCCGGCGCCACCCAACCCCAGAGGTAGAGCCGGAGTGACGGGCCGCTGTGGTCCGTCGCTCCGAGAAAGGAACTCGCGCCGTGCACCACACCATGACGTGGTTGGGCGCCCCAGAAGCCTTTTATGCGCCTTCAGCCACACGCATGGCGGGCGCTGTGGGGCCTGTGGACTCGTGGGTGCGCCGGAAGCCCGGCGGGTGACGCCTAACGGTCCTTTTTTCCGCCCAGGTCCTTGATCGAGTCCTTGACCTTCTCCCCGGCCTGCTTGACGTCGGCCTTGCTCTGATCCCGCTGTCCCTGACGCTCGAGCTCGGGGTCCTTTGTGGCGCGCCCGGCGCCTTCCTTCACCTTGCCCCGCAGCTCTTCGCCCTTGTTGCTCGCCTTGTCCCGATCGGTCACAGCTGGCTCCCTTGAGTCGGCGGCATTGTGGTCGTTAAGCCTCGACCTTCCATTTCAGGAAACGACATGCGCGCCCTGTATGTCAACCGCACACGGCGGCCCGAAGATTCGCCGGGGCTAACCCCGCTGCCGCACGGCGGGCTTCAGGCGGCGGTCGAGGCGCTCACCCTCCCGGCGTTCCTCCCGGGCCCAGGCGCTGATGGCCAGGGCCAGGGCGAGGATGAAGAGGAAGTCGCCCCCAACCCACATGATGATGCCCGCGGCTCGCTGATCGTCGAGAGGCGCCGGGCCCCACGAGCGCTCCAGGACCCTGTAGTGATCGTAGAGCACCCGCGAGGCCGAGTAGATGGCGAGCCCCAGCCACGACTGTTGGGGCAGCGCGGTGACAAGATAGACGATCCGTAATGGGTGGCTCAGGCGCTTGGCGCCCGGATCAAGTCCGACAACGGGCCACCAGAACAACAACCCGGCGACCAGATACGCCATGTGCTCGACCACATGGACGATGTCGTTCTCGAGAGCGAGATTGAAGAGGGGTGAGAAATGGCTCACCCACATCACGAGCGCGAACGTTATCCACGCCACCAGCGGATGTCCGAGCACTCTGACCGCCCGGGAGTGAAGTATCGAGACCATCCCCGCGCGGGCCGGCGGTGACGCGGCCCGCAGCGCAAGGGTCACCGGCGCTCCGAGCAGTATCAGCGGCGCGGCCACGAGCGTCAGCAGAAGATGCTGGACCATGTGAACCCAAAAGAGGATCCCGTCGTAGGTCGCAATGGGCGTCGCTAGCGCCAGGAGGACGGTCCCCACCCCCCCCAGG
>JALZIO010000100.1 GCA_030860245.1 Actinomycetota bacterium
CCGCCGGCCCCGATGTGATCGTCGGGCGCGGCGGCAACGACCGAATCGTCGGGCGCGGCGGCAACGACCGGATCTGCGGCAACGGCGGCAACGACACCATAGTCGGCGACAGAGGTGACGACCGCATCAAGGGTGGCAGAGGCCGGGACATCTTGAGAGGGTCCCAGGGCGATGACAACATGAAAGGCGGAAAAGGCAAGGATCGTCTTTCCGGCATCAACGGCCGCGACCGGCTCTTCGGTGGCCCCAAGCACGACATCGTGAGCGGGCAGAAGGGGCTGGACTTCCTCTACGGGGGGCCCGGTCCGGACGAGATCATCGGCGGGATAGGCACGTCGACAGACGTGCTCAAGGGCGGCAGAGGAAACGATGACATTAAAGGGCAGTCCGGGGACGACAGGGCCACGGGCGGCGCCGGAGCTGACGTGATCACCGGAGAGTTCGGCAACGACGAGCTCCAGGGCGGTGAGGGTGAGGACGAGATAATGGGCGGTTTCGGAAACGACTTCCTCGACGGCGGCCCCCAGAGGGACTTCCTGGGCGGAGGCGAAGGCGTGGATGAGTGCATCAACGGCCCAGTCACCGCAAACTGCGAAAACCCCTAGAGGCCTCTGGCTTCAGGTTGAGCGAATCGAAGGGCGGGTATCCCGAGCGGGGTGCCCGCCTCTTCGCGTGGCTCGATTGACAGAAGCTCATCCGTGCCTATACTTGCGCCACCGTGCCTCTGCAATGACGCCGAGGGCGTGACAATCTGAGATCCATGACCGAGACGGGACCGATGATAACTCCCAGCAGAAGCGACACGAGAGCAGAGGGCCGCCTCTTCCTGCTCAACCTCGTACTTATTACCTAGCGCGCATCGAATCGACCCCCCGGGGCCGATCGGTGTGCGCTAACCCTCCGTGGAGCACGGGGGGTTTTTTTGTTGGCCCATGTGAATGGGAACCCGGCACTTAGATGGATGGAGGAGGAAGAAGAAAGTGAGACTCGAGATCAGAGACGGCGACTGGTTCGGCATCGCGGAATGGTGCGGCCCAGGGGAGGTGGTTCTGGACATTCCCGATTCCGGCCGGAGGGAGTGGTTCCAGCGCTACTTCCAGTCCGAGGATGCATTCCTGACGGGTGCGGTGGACGGCGCCGAGATGTCGGTCGAGCGGCCCGATGCCTCTGAAGAGGCGTTCATTCGCTCGGCCTATCAGCTGGCCCGTTACTCCTATGAGGTGAATCGCGAAGCCGACGGCGCCCGTCAAGCGAGGGCGTCGTGAAGCGCGTTCGCGTTCGCGTCAGGAGGCCCCGCCCATGATGGTGACAGGAGCCCAGTCCCTGTTGAAATCCCTGGAGTGCGCGGGCACCGAGGTGATCTTCGGTATTCCCGGCGGCGCCATCCTGCCCGCCTACGATCCGATCCTCGACTCTCCGATCAGGCACATCCTGATGCGCCACGAGCAGGGCGCCGGCCATGCTGCCGAAGGCTATGCCCACGTCACCGGGCGGGTGGGCGTGTGTATGGCGACGTCGGGGCCCGGTGCGACCAATCTTGTTACTCCCATCGCAGACGCGTACATGGACTCGATTCCCATGGTGGCGATAACCGGCCAGGTGCCTCGTGCCGCCATAGGCGGTGACGCCTTCCAGGAAGCCGACATCATCGGGATCACCATGCCGATCACCAAACATTCGATAAAGGTGATGGACCCGGAGCACATCCCGGTTGCCGTCGCCGAGGCTTTTCATATCGCCGCTACCGGTAGGCCCGGCCCGGTGCTGATCGACGTCCCCAAAGACGTTCTCACCTCCGAGACCAGCTTCGCCTGGCCGTCCACAGTCACGATCCCGGGCTACCGGCCGAATACCGAGCCGCACCTTCGGCAGATCAGGGCGGCGGCAGAGCTCATCCGGCGCGCGGAACGACCCGTGTTCTACGTCGGCGGTGGGGTGCTCAAGGGGCGCGCCGCCGCGGAGCTGAAAACTCTTGTGGAAACAGTCGGCGCGCCGGTCGTCACCACCCTCATGGCGCGGGGGGCTTTCCCCGACGATCATCCTCTGCATATGGGGATGCCGGGAATGCACGGGGGGTACGCGGCGGTGACTGCCCTGCAGCGCTCTGACCTGCTGGTGGCGCTCGGTGTACGTTTCGATGATCGGGTGACCGGCCAGCTATCATCCTTCGCGCCCGGAGCGAAAGTCATCCACGCCGATATCGATCCGGCGGAGATAGGCAAGAACCGCGCCGTCGACGTGCCAATCGTGGGCCAGTCGAAGGCGGTCTTAGGTCAGCTGACGCGAGCGCTTGCCGAAGCTGCACCCTCGGATCACTCCCAGTGGGTTGCCCAGGTCCAGGGATGGCACGAGCAGTATCCGTTCGCGTACGACCAGGAGACTGACGGAGCGCTGAAGCCCCAGCACGTCGTCAAACGCTTCGATGACGCTCTGGGGGGCGACGGCATCGTCGTGACCGGTGTCGGGCAGCACCAGATGTGGGCCTCTCAGCTGATGCGCTTCAACAAGCCGAACTCGTGGGCGACGTCAGGAGGCGCCGGGACGATGGGTTTTGCCGTCCCGGCGGCGCTGGGAGCAAAGGTGGGACGCCCTCAGGACCCGGTGGTGGCAATCGACGGCGACGGCTGCTTTCAGATGACGGCGCAGGAGCTCGCCACTGCGGCCGTCGAGCGAATCCCGTTCGTCGTTGCCATCCTCAACAACCAGTCTTTGGGGATGGTCCGTCAGTGGCAAGAGCTCTTCTACGATGAGCGCTATTCGAACGTTCATTTCCACCCCGAGATACCGGACTTCGTGAAGCTCGCGGAGTCCTGTGGAGCTATCGGCCTGCGTGCAACTTCGGCCGACGAGGTCGATGCCGTCATCGACAAGGCGCTCGGAGTCGACGACCGTCCCTGCGTCATCGACTTCGTGGTCGATGCGGATGAGATGTGCTTCCCTATGGTCCCCGCCGGAGCGTCAAACGACGACATCATCGTGGCGCCGGGGATCACTCCCGGCTCGAAGAGATCGACGCAGGACCATCCGGTGCCGGCCCCGCTCGACCAACCCGAGTTTGTCCCAAGCGCATGAACCTTTCCACACACACCCTATCTGTGCTGGTTGCGAACGAACCGGGAGTCCTGGCTCGCATCTCGGGCATGTTCTCGAGACGGGGTTTCAACATAGAATCCCTCGCAGTTGGACCAACCGACGATCCAACTATCTCGCGCATGACCATAGTCGTCCCGGTCGATGGCAAGTCCCTCGAGCAGATCAGCAAACAGCTCCACAAGCTGATACATGTCCTTCGCATCGTCGAGCTTGCGCACCATGGCGCAGTTGAGCGCGAGCTGGCGCTCATCAAGGTGGGCGTGGGAGCCGGGCGGCGCGCCGAGGTGCTGGAGATCGCCGAGATATTTCACTGCAAAGTCATTGACGTCGATGCAACCGCACTCGTGATCGAGGCGACCGGCACTCCTGAGAAGGTCGCCAGCTTGGAGAAACTGTTGGAACCCTATGGTGTCGTCGAAATGGCAAGAACGGGACGGGTGGCGCTTGGGCGGGGGTCGGGAAGCCTCAAGTCACCAGCGCTTCGTCCCGTACCGGTCCCAAACTACGCAACAAACTAACAGGAGGTAGCTATGCCACCGAAGGTCTATTACGACGCAGATTCTCCGTTGGATGCTTTGTCCGGCAAAGCGGTGGCGGTTCTCGGCTACGGCTCCCAGGGGCGGGCTCATGCGTTGAATCTGAAGGATTCAGGAGCGGACGTCACCGTCGGCCTCCGAAAGGATTCGCCTACCTGGGGGACCGTGGAAGCCGATGGCGTTCAGGTTGCGACCGTGGGAGAAGCATGTTCATCGGCGGATGTCGTGGTGATGCTCGTTCCCGATCAACACCAAGCATCCGTTTACAGAGAGTTCGTCGAGCCCAACTCCAAGCCGAGCGGCGCTCTCCTCTTCGCACACGGATTCAACGTGCACTTCGGGCAGATCCGCCCGCCTGGGGAAAGCGATGTGGTGATGGTCGCCCCCAAGGGCCCGGGCCCGCTCGTGCGCCGCACCTACGAACAAGGGAGCGGCGTGCCCGCGCTGCTGGCGATCCACCAGGACGCAACCGGCTCGGCGCGGCAATTGGGGCTTGCCTACGCCAACGGAATAGGGGCCACGCGCGCCGGTGTGCTCGAGACGACGTTTGCCGAAGAAACCGAAACCGATCTGTTCGGTGAGCAGGCCGTTCTGTGTGGGGGTGCGTCACGCCTTGTCCAGGCAGGCTTCGAAACGCTGGTCAAGGCCGGTTACCAACCAGAGATCGCCTACTTCGAGTGTCTGCACGAGCTCAAGCTTATTGTGGATCTTCTATACGAAGGCGGCTTCAGCGGGATGCGCAACGCAATCTCTGACACGGCCGAATATGGAGACCTGACTCGGGGCGAGAAGGTCATTAGCCCGGACGTCGAAGTTGCCATGCAGAAAGTACTAGACGACATTCGCTCTGGCAGCTTCGCGCGCGAGTGGATTCTAGAGAACAAGGCAGGAACCCCGGTTCTGGATGCGCGCCGTCGCAGACAGGCCGAGCATCCAATCGAAGAGGTCGGAGCCCGTTTGAGGGAGATGATGTCGTGGATGTAGCGAGCGGAGAGGGTGATGTAGGTTCCGGCGCCACAGACGCCCGGGTGAAGATCTTCGACACCACTCTGAGAGATGGCGAACAATCACCCGGCATCTCGCTAAACCTCCGGGAGAAGGTCGAGATCGCGGAGCAGCTAGCGCGTCTGGGTGTCGACGTCATCGAGGCCGGCTTCCCGATTGCCTCCCAGGGCGAGACGGAGGCGGTGCAGGCAATTGCCAAAGTCGTCACGGGTCCGGTAGTCGCCGGCCTGGCGCGCTGTGATTCGCGCGACATCGATCGCGCTGCCGAGGCGCTGGCGGTTGCGTCTCGCCCGCGTATTCACACCTTTATTGCCACCAGCGAGATCCACATGAAGGCGAAGCTGAAGCTGTCTCCTGCCCAGGTGCTCACGGCTGTGAGGGAGAGCTGCGAGAGGGCGCGTAGGCACGTTGGCGATGTCGAGTTCTCCTGTGAGGATGCCACTCGGTCCGATCCCGAGTTTCTCGCCCAGGTCTTCGGCGCCGCGGCGCGTGCGGGCGCTACGACGCTTAACCTGCCCGACACCGTGGGTTATGCGCTGCCCGAAGAATTTGCTGCGCTTCTCACTTACCTTCGGTCTGAAGTGGACGGCGATGTGACCTGGAGCGTGCATACCCATGATGACATCGGGCTTGCGGTTGCCAACTCCCTGGCTGGGGTATCTGCCGGCGCCCGTCAGGTCGAGGTCGCCGTCAACGGAATCGGAGAGCGTGCGGGCAACTGCTCGCTGGAAGAGATCGTGATGGCGCTTCGCACTAGGAGGTCGGCGAGCCGAAGCGACACCGCTATCGCCACCAAAGAGATAGCGCGCACATCCCGTCTTGTGTCCATGTTGACCGGTTATCCGGTTCCGCCCAACAAGGCCATTGTCGGCGCCAATGCGTTTGCCCATGAGGCGGGCATCCATCAACACGGCGTCATGATGGATCGGACCACCTACGAGATCATGGATCCGGTCGATGTCGGGCTCGAAGGGTCACGCATCGTCCTGGGCAAGCACTCGGGTCGGCACGCGTTCGTCAAGGCGCTCGAAGACCTCGGATTTTCCTTGAATCAGGATGAAATGATCAGGGCGTTCACGCGCTTCAAGGCAATGGCCGACCGGAAGATCCGCATCACCGATGTCGACCTCGAGGCGATAGTGGTGGACGAGCTGGCGTCCGACGAGGACGACTATGAGCTCGTGTCGATACAGGTGGCCGGGGGTACGCATCTGTCCCCCACAGCGACCGTGCGTTTGCGGCGGGGTGACGAGGTGATCGACGAGTCGGCAATCGGAGACGGGATGATCGACGCCGCCTGCGGGGCGATTCAGCGCGCCGCCGGCATCGACGCACGCCTCGAGTCCTTCACCGTTTCGAGCGTGACGGGGGGGATCGATGCTTTGGGTGATGTGACCATCGTCCTGGCGACGCAGGGAGATGGACGTGAACGGCCCGACCGACGGGCCACGGGCAGAGGTGTCTCGACCGATGTGGTCGAAGCGTCGGCCAGGGCCTACCTCTCTGCTGCCAACCGGCTCATCCGGATCACAACCTCGATTACGCCCCCAGCTTCTCCCTCCTCCTCCTCCTCCTCCTCCTCC
>JALZIO010000304.1 GCA_030860245.1 Actinomycetota bacterium
TTCCTCCAGTTGCTTGCGGAGCCAGCCCAACATGTCCATACTTGCAGTGACCATCGCGTTCCTCCTCGGTTTGTCTTCCAGGACTGTTCGAGGATGACGCGGTGGTCTCTTGATTCAGGGGATTTCCCGGCTCCCTGTTACACCACTTCTGCGGGCACTAACCGCCCGATTTCACTCTTCACCGAGCGCCCTTGGGCCGCTTTCGGGCCACGACGTGCCGACCCTCCTTCGTCGATGCAGCTTCAACGCCTCGTCCGCGCCGCTCTACCTACGCTTTGCTCAGAGGAACGAGTGAAGACCGCAAGTAGACCCGCTGATACCGGCCCGCCAAGGAATGGTGGCTCCCGCTGCCCTTCTGGTCCGAGACACGCTATATCGGACAAGGACGTGAAGCTCTTGTTGCTCCGACGGGAGGGGGTCAAGTTTCAACCGGCGGAAAGGGGTCAGTTTTCAACCGGCGTTGACACAGATCCCTTCGACGTGCTTGCTGGCTAGAACCACAACGCTCTGAACTGCACGTTTTGCATGTGCTCAGCTAGCAAAACCACGCAAGCTTCACGAGAAATCTCATTGAACAAAGGTGCTTGCACCCGCGAGCACATCGTCGTCTACATCCGACCCTTCTCCCTGGGACAAAAACACATGTCACACTGACCAGATCGGACGAGCGAGCACCTTCGTCTTCGCCGCCGAACCTCTTTTTAGGGGGTCAGGCTTCCTGGCATTGGTGGCCCATGCAAGCGCCGCATCTTTTTTTCGGCGGCTTGGCGCTCGAGATGATCGGGGATAGCCGCAATTTCTCGCCACGTCTGCTCACGTTCGGCCGCTTGCTGCGCGCACGTCGGCTGGATCGGGCTCACGCGCTGGCAAATCCTCAAAGCCCTCGGGATTAATGACCCTGCCATCGGCTTTGCGGATCGTTCGTGCGTAGGTGGACGCGACCTGGCCCATTTCCGGTTCGTGGCCGGCCTCGACCAGCGCGTCGAAGAAATCGGAGCCGCTTGCGTTCCCGTAGAAGGCTCTCACGCCCGCGCTTGCGAACGCGCGCAAGAGAGACGAGCGCAGATGCGGGGGCAGGCTTTCGACCGATTCGCCGAACTCTCCACGGATTCTTACGAGCGTCCATCAAGCGGCCGTCCACGAGTAAATCGCGTCGGCGATCTTTTGGGCTTCGTTGTTTTCTTTCGAAGGTCGGAGGCGCAAACCCCCAGGGCCGCCAGATCATTCCGGATCCGGCGGCCCGCCGGGCTCAGCTCTCGCAGTTCACCTTCACCTCGGCGGCGCAGACATCGGTCCCCTCGCCACCGTCCGCGTTGTCGATGCCGCCTTCGCCGTCTAGTGTGTCGTCGCCGGCTCGACCGGCCAAGAAGTCGCCGGATTCACCGCCCAAAAGGACGTTGGCGTTGAGATCCCCCCTCAGGACATCGGCGAAGGCAGAGCCCTGTAAACCCTCGATGCCCACGAGGATGTCCGATCCCTCGCCGTTGGCGAAGCCCTCTTCGAGATCAGCCGTGATCGGTTTGGGGGCGTTCACATAGGAGGCGATGTCGGTGCCCGTACCACCGTCCAGCGCGTCGACCTTGAGTCCCCCTTCCAGCACGTCGGCGCCGTCCAGGCCGCTCAGCTTGTCGATGCCGTCGATCCCGATCAAACGGTTTGCGTTGCCGTCGCCGGTGAGCTCGTCGGCGAAGACCGTGCCCGAGACGTTCTCCACCTCGGAGAGCTCGTCGGCTCCCTGGCCCACAGAAGTGCCGGCAGAAAGACTCGCGGTCACCGCCTGCTTCGCCCGGATGAAGTCGACGAGGTCGGCGCCGGGCCCGCCGGCAAAGTCGTCATCGCCTTCAGACCCGATCATGTAGTCGTCCCCGTCTCCGCCCCGGAGCGTGTCGTCGCCCGGTCCCGGGGCCAATAGATCGGCCTCGCTTCCTCCAGTCACGGAGTCATTGCCGGCGTTGCCCTTGACGAAGTCCTCCGCGCCAGCTCCGTCGAGGACATCGTCGCCGAGCCTGCCCTCTAGGTCGTTGATCTGCCCGTCGCCGATGAGCGTGTCGCCGAAGATGGACCCTTCCAGGTTCTCGACGCCGATGATGATGTCAGAACCCTGGCCGGTAGCCGCGGCGGCCCCCAGG
>JALZIO010000305.1 GCA_030860245.1 Actinomycetota bacterium
AGCAGGCGGTCGATCGGTTGGCGGAGCGAATCGCCCGGCTCGAGGCCGAGCTCGAAGGGGCGCTCGAGATGGCGCGCCCGGCAGACGACGTTGGCGCGGCGCGCTCGACTTGACACCGAGCTGGTCCGCAGGGGACTGGCAACATCGAGGCGCGAGGCGCAGAGGGCGATCGACGCGGGGGCGGTGAGGGTCCGCGGGATGCCCGCCCCCAAAGCGGCGGCTCTGGTCGACGCCGATGAGGCCATCACGATCTCGGAGGAGACGAAGCGGTTTGTGTCGCGGGGAGGCCGAAAGCTCGACGGGGCCCTGGCCCGCTGGGCCATACCGGTGGCCGGGCGGAGATGGCTCGACGCAGGAGCGTCCACGGGTGGCTTCACCGACCGTCTGCTGCAGGGAGGTGCCTCCTCCGTGCTCGCCGTGGACGTCGGTTACGGGCAACTCGATTGGCGGCTGCGCAATGACAGCCGGGTCGTGGTTCTCGAGCGCGTCAACGTTCGTACCCTTGCCCCCGAGGGCGTGCCCTGGCGCCCGGAAGGAGTCGTCGCCGACCTCTCGTTCATCTCCCTCGGGCTCGTCCTACCTGCGCTGGCCCGGGTTGCGCAGGAAGAGGCCGATTTCCTCCTCCTGGTGAAGCCGCAATTCGAGGTCGGCAAAGAATCGGTTCCCCGGGGGGGAGTGGTGCGCGACCCGGCCTTGTGGGCGAGCGCGATGCATGCGGTCGTCGATTCGGGCGCCCAGGTTGGACTTGCAGCAGCGGGGGTGGCGCCCTCGGACGTTCCCGGGCCTGCAGGCAACCGCGAGTTCTTCCTTCACCTGAAACGCGGGGCCCCCGCCGGCGTCCCCGACATCGATCATGCGGTTGAGAGGGCGGTCGCCGAGGCGGCCGGAGGGTAAGCCCGATGGACATCCGGCGCGTCGCGATCGTGGTGCATCAGCACAAGCCAGAAGCTCGGCATCTCTATGAGGAGCTTACCGCGATTCTCGCGCCCCGGGGGGTGCAGGTCACCGGGCAAGACCCCGACATGGTGCTGTCCCTCGGAGGGGACGGCACCATGCTCCGAGCCGCGCAATTGGCGCATTCGGCCGACGTTCCGCTCCTCGGGTTCAACTTCGGGACGCTCGGATACCTTACCGAGGTCGAGCCCGGTCACGAGACGGAAGCCCTGCACACACTGCTCGATGGGTCGTTCACGATCGAGAACCGCATGATGATCGCGTGCGAGGGTGTGCGGAGCTGCGATGTGTCCTATGTGGGGTTGAACGAGGTTCTGGTCGAGCGCGCCTCACGCGTGCGGCTCGTGCGCTTGTCCGTCAAGGTCGATGGCGAACGCCTTGCCACTTTCAACGGCGACGGCCTCGTGATAGCGACGCCCACGGGCTCGACCGCGTACGCGATGAGCGCCGGAGGACCGATTGTCTCGCCGAGGGCGCAGTGCCTGGTCGTCGTCCCGGTCGCCGCCCATATGATGTTCTCACGGCCGTTCGTGTTGGCGGCCGATGAGAAGGTCGAGATCGCCGTGGAGGGCGACGGGGGGCGCGGCGCCGAGGTGTCACTCGACGGCTCCATGAACTGCCCCCTGCCGGAAGGCGCGGCAGTAACGGTGGAGCGCCACGACCGACCGCTCAAGCTGGTGCGTCTCGCCGGCCCAGGCTTCGTCGAGCGGCTGCGCTCGAAGCTGGGCATGCCCGGCTAGAGACCGTGTGAGCGGCCGGCCGCGTCGTCAAGCGCCTGCTGCGCTGCGGCCAGGTCCATCCCCGAGCCGCGCAGGAGGTCCGAGGCCGTCAGCCGGACCTGCCCCACGATCACGCTCGTGGCAAGCGCCTCCTTGTCCTCGAGCACGCGGGTGGCGCGTTCCGCCGCCCGCAGAGCGTAGGTGCGCGTTTCGGCCTGAAGCTCCGGGTCCTCATAGTCCAATCGCTCTCCCAGGGAACGAACGCCGCGAGCGAGGTCGAAAACCGCCTCGGACAGTTCCTCTCTCGTCTTGTCCGGTCCGCCCGTCGAGCTTGTCAGGGTCTCGTTCTTGACGAGGCTGATTGCGGCGCGCGCCAGAACGCGTGTATTGCGAACCGCGAGGTCCACCTGGCTGGCGGCCTGCGCGTAGATCTCGAGAGGTCCCAGGGCCTTCCGGCGAGGGGGAGCCAGGCGAGCCGACTCCTGCCCTGCGGCGAGCTCGTCGTTGAACGCCCGTACCGCCTCGTCGATCCCCCTGGCCTGCCACAGCGCCCCCTCCGCCCGTTCGGGATCGGTTGCTGCTATGGCCCTGGCGACCTCCTCGAGGGTGCCCGCAAGCGGAACAAACACCCTGCGGGCGGCGCTCGACACCACGGCCAGTGGGTTCAACGGAAAGAGCAGTTGACTGATGATCAGGGCACATGCCCCACCCAACAGGGCGTCGAAGAAACGGTCCGGGACGAAGTCGCGGGTCGGCTGCTCGACCGCGACTACAAGGATCGCCGAGACTCCCGCCTGCGTTACCAGCAAGGAGCCCCCGTTGACGAGGGTGGCGGACAACATCGCAAGAGCTGCGATGAGGGCAATCTGCAGCGTGCCCGTTCCGATGGCGAATACCAGAAGGTTTGCGATCAGGATGCCCACCGTCACGCCGAGGGCCATCTCGACGGCCCGGCGCCAGGGTTGCCCTCGCGACGCCCCCAGGCAGATGACCGCACTCACGGCCGCAAAGAGCGGAGCCTGGTGCCCGAGCAGCGTCACCGCCCCGTACCACGCCGCCGCCGCCGCCCCCGCCGTCTGAACGATGGGCCATAAGCCCGTGCGCAGGCGCCCGAAGCCGCTCTGTATCGTCGTGCGGCCGGCGCTCACGACCGAGCCTGCAGCCCGTTTCGTCTTCCTAGTCATGTCCTTGCGCTCTCTGCATGTCCGGCCTCAGGGATACGGCTGCGTCGTCCGGCCGGTCGAGGAACCGGCCGGCGCGACCCCGGCCACAATAAGATCGGACCATGCTGACCGATCTCGTAGTCGAGGATCTCGGCGTCATAGAGACGGCGGATCTCGAGCTGGACCGCGGTTGCAGCGCCCTGACGGGGGAAACCGGCACCGGCAAGACCCTGGTGGTCGCTGCGCTCGGCCTTCTCCTGGGCAGTCGGGGCGAGCGGACGCTCGTCCGGAGCGACGCCTCCGAGGCTCGCGTCGAAGGGCGCTTCTCGGTGCCCCCGACGCATCCGGCGATCAGCATCCTCGAGAGCCATGGTCTGGTGGAGCCGTCCTTTGATGATGACGACGAGTCCGTGGAGGTCGTCGTCATCCGCACCGTCCCCCCGGTAACCCCGGTGAAGGACTCCGGCCGGGCGGGGAAGTGCCGGGTGAATGGGCGAATCGTGACCGTCGCCGTGCTGGCCGAGCTGGGGGCGACGCTCGTGGAGATAGCGGGTCAGCACGAGTACCAACGGCTTGGGCGCCCGGCTCAGCAACGCCGGCTTCTGGACGCATTTGCAGGCCCGGAGGCCCTGGACCTGGCGGCGGAGGTGAGCGCCGCCGTTCGGCGTGCCGGAGAGGCGGCGCGCTCCTATGAAGCATTGAGGGCGGGCGAGCAGAGACGCGCACGCGAGCTCGACGTCCTGCGCTTCGAGATAGAGGAGCTCGAGGGGGCCGCGATCGAGCCCGGCGAGAGCGCCGGCCTGATCGCCGAGGCCGATCGCCTTGCCAACGCCGAAGCCATCGCCCTGGGGTTGACCGGCGCAATCGAGGCCATCCGTGGAGAGGGCGGCGCCGAGGATCTCGTGACCGGCGCGCGGCGCGCGGTCGAAGGGCTCACCGCACACAGCCCGAGCCTTGGCCCTCTGGCGGACCGCCTCGACTCGGCGGCTTACGAGCTTGAAGACGTCGCTGCGGAGCTCGCACTGCAGGTCGGCGCCCCGGACCCGGCCCTCCTCGAGAGCCTCAGGCAGCGCCTCGTGGTGCTTCAGCGCCTCGAGCGAAAGTACGGCGCCGACGAGACCGGGATGCTGGAGTATCTGCGGCGTGCGCGGGAGCGGCGCGCCGAGCTCGAGAGGGCCGAGGGGGACATCGAACGCTGGGCCACAGAGCGCGACGAAGCCTGTGCGGAGGCGGAGCGGCTCGGGGCCGAGCTGAGCGAGCTGAGACGGATGGCCGCGCCGGCGCTCGAGGAGGCGATGACCGAACGCCTCGCCGGCCTGGCGATGGGCGGCGCCCGTTTCGAGGTCCAGCTCAGACCGGCCGAGCTCTACGAGGGCGGCGCCGAGGCCGTCGACTTCCGGATTGCAACAGGGCCCGGTGAGGCGGCCAAACCGGTAACCAAGATCGCTTCGGGGGGTGAGCTGTCGCGGATCTCGTTGGCCCTGCACCTGCTCACCACGACCGGGCCTGTCACCACCATGGTCTTCGACGAAGTTGACGCGGGGCTGGGTGGCGAGGCCGCCCAACATGTCGGCCGGTCCCTCGCCGGGCTGGCCCGTGACTCCGGGGTGCAGACGATCGTCGTCACCCATCTGCCCCAGGTAGCCGCTCACGCCGACGCCCACTACCGGGTCACGAAAGCGGAGAGCGGGGGCCGCGTCGTAACCGTTGTCGCCAAGGTCGAAGGAGAGGAGCGCGTGGCCGAGCTTTCGCGCATGCTCGCCGGCCTTCCCAAGAGCGCAGTGGCCCGCCGCCACGCCCGAGAGCTGCTCGAGCTCGCGTCGCCCTGACGCGGGAGAAGCTCCACCCGGTCTCGCCAACTCAGGCTCATCCCGTCACAGTAGGGTTTTTCGAATGAGGAAGTTGCCAGGAGTAGCGACCGTCGAGACGCCCGTCAAGGCGTCGGCCGGCGGCGCGGTTATCGGCCCCGCGCGAGTGGACCGACGTACGAAGAATCTTCTTGCCCGGCTTCAGCCCGGTGAGGTCGCGATCATCAATCACCGGGACATCGACCGTGTCGCCGCAGAGGGCCTGGTCCAACGCCAGGTAGCTGCGGTCGTGAACGCGGCCCCATCCACGACCGGCCGCTATCCAAACCTGGGTCCTATGCTGCTTTGCTCCGCCGGGATCAGGATTCTAGATGAGGTCGGGCCCGGCATCATGGGCGCGATCGTCGAGGGTCAGCGGGTTGTGATTGAGGGCGACCGCGTCTACCGCATCGAGGGCGTCGAGAGGGTCGAAGCCGGGCGGGGGCGTGTTCTCGATCTCGCGGCTGCAGAGGAGCTGCTCGACCGCTCCAAGCAATCCATCTCCCTCGAGCTCGAGCGCTTTGCGGCCAACACGATCGGCTATATCAAAGACGAGCGCGACGTGCTCCTCGAAGCGACGCGACTGCCCGACGTCAAGACGGATTTCCATGGCCGGCACGTCCTCGTGGTCGTGCGCGGCTACGACTACAAAGAGGACCTTGCCGCCCTGCGTGCGTACATCCGTGAGGTAAAGCCGGTGTTCGTCGGGGTCGATGGTGGCGCAGACGCGCTGATTGACTCCGGGCTTCGTCCGGACGTGATCATCGGCGATATGGACTCCGTCACCACCGAGGCACTGCTGTCGGGGGCGGAGCTCGTGGTCCACGCCTACGAGGGAGGGGTGGCCCCGGGGCTCGAGCGTTTGCGGGCCCTGAAGCTTCCGGCCATGATCTTCGAGGCGATCGGGACGTCGGAGGACATCGCAATGCTGCTGGCCTTCGAGCGGGGGGCCGAGCTGATCGTTGCCGTCGGAACCCACACGAACCTGGTCGAGCTGTTGGACAAAGGGCGTAAGGGAATGGCTTCGACTTTTCTGGTGCGTCTGCGGGTAGGGCCCATACTTGTGGACGCCAAAGGTGTAAGCCGCCTCTATCAAAGCCGCGTCAGGCGCGTAGATCTGATCTTCTTGCTTGCGGCCGCGTTGCTCACGATGGCGATCGTTGTCGCTCTGGCCGAGCCGCTGAGGGTGGAGCTCAGCTTGCGCTGGACGCAGCTCCTAACGGCCTGGTATTCGCTCCGACAGGCGATTTTCTAGTCCATGATCGACTTCCGCTATCACTTGATCTCTTTGGTTGCCGTCTTTCTTGCACTGGGGCTCGGCATACTGCTCGGGTCCGCAGTCCTCGGCCAGAACTTCACCTCGAGGCTGCGGCGCGCCGTCGAGAACGTCGAAGGGTCAAACGACAGATTGCGAGCAGCGAATGCCGAGATGGGGCGGCGGATCGAGTCCGACAACCTCTTCGCACAGCAGGCT
>JALZIO010000336.1 GCA_030860245.1 Actinomycetota bacterium
GAGGGGCACCAGCACAAAGCGGCGCTCCCTGATCCTGGGATGGGGGATCTTCATGCCGGCCTCGGATATTTTGTCCTCGCCGAAGAGCAAGATATCGAGGTCCATCACCCGGGGCCCCCAACGCGCATCGTTGGGACCGCGACCCAGCCGGCGCTCTATCTCCTTGCAGACCTCCAGGAGCTCGCGAGCTTCGAGATCCGTGACAAGGCGCACCACCAGATTGACGAAGGAGCGCTGCGGCGGCCCCCCGACGGGGGAAGTCTCGTACAGGCTCGAGACCGTCTCTATCTTGATGCCCGGCCCGTCTTCGAGCGCGACCACACCCCGGCGACAGAAACCGGTCCTGTCGCCGACGTTCGAACCCATCCCGATGTAGACGGTGACCATCGAAGCTGATCCTCCTGTGAAGCCGGTAGTGCATTCTCGCATCCTCCCCGGGTGGAACACGGCACCAACTCCCTCGGGCACGGTGAGCTATCCCGACGTACCCCCGGCCTTGATCGCCTCGGTCATGTGAACCACCTGGGTCATGGCTTCGATGTCGTGTACCCGCACGATGTGCACGCCGTGCGCGACCGCCCAGGCGACGGTCGCCGCGGTTCCAGAGACACGTCGATCGGCCGGGACATCAAGAACCGCTCCGATCAATGACTTTCGGGAGGTCCCCGCAAGCAGTGGAAACCCCAAATCGGCGAACTCTCCTATGCGTTTCAATAGCTCGAGACTTTGCCCGGCCGTCTTGGCAAAACCAATGCCCGGATCGATCACAATGCGATCGGCGCTCACGCCCGCTGCCTTCAGGCTCTCGGCGCGCCTTCCCAGGTAGCCGGCGACCTGGCCCACGAGGTCGTCGTAGGCCGTCAACGACGTCATCGTCTCGGAGGTGCCACGCGAGTGCATAACCACCATCGCAACACCATCCGGGCCAGTGGCCGCTGCGGTCGCAGTCAGATCCTCGGTGGCATCCTCCCCGCCGGTGTCATTGATAATCGAGGCGCCCGCCGCGACGGCGCTTCTGGCGACCTGCGCCTTGCGGGTATCGACCGAGACGGGCACATCGAGCTCGGGCGCCAACGCCTCGATCACCGGAAGTACACGCCGGGTCTCTTCACTCATCGACACCGGCGCTGCACCGGGGCGAGTCGACTCGCCACCCACGTCGATGATCGCTGCACCTTCGGCAACCATTTGACGGGCGCGATCGAGGGCGAGCGCATGGTCGAAGTAGCTGCCCCCATCGGAGAACGAGTCCGGGGTGACGTTCAGCACGCCCATCACCGCCACGCGACGCAGATCCAGGACGAAGCGACCACACCGGAGATTCATCGGTCTCGACCGGCAGGCGGCCTACCAGTCAGGATTGCGCCCAAGCAGCTCTGAGAGTTGTTCGGCCGGTCCAGGTGGAGCGAAGTAGTGGCCTTGGGCCAGGTCGCACCCGAGCGCTCGTATGGCCGACATCTGCTCTGCGGTCTCGACTCCTTCCGCCACAACCTTCAATCCCAACGACTTCGCCAGGGTAACGATGGCCCGGACAATGGCGAGATCACCAGGATCCCGGGTTATCCCCGCTACGAAGTCCCTGTGAACCTTCAAAGCGTCCACCTCTAGCCTCTTGATGTAGTTGAACGAAGAATAGCCGGTGCCGAAATCGTCAACGCTCAACCCGACGCCGAGAGAATGCAGGGTGGCCAGGGCATTGATCGCGCTGTCGGCGTCCTCCATCATGGCGCTCTCGGTTATCTCGAGGAAGAGGTGGGAGGGCTCGATGCTGGAGGCGTTGATCGCATCACTGATTGTGTAAACGAGATCCGAATGCGACAACTGGTATGCCGAGATATTGACCGACACGACCATCGGCCGGTCGGTCAACTCGGTCCACCGGGCCGCCTGACGGCAGGCTTCGCCCAATACCCAGTCGCCGATCGGGAGGATCAAGCCGATCTCCTCCGCCGCAGGGATGAAGGAGTCGGGCTCCAACAACCCCTTCTCCGGGTGGGCCCAGCGCAATAGGGCCTCTGCCGCGACGACCTTGCCCGTCTCCAGACGGATCTCGGGCTGATAGAAGAGGCGCAGCTCTCCTCTCTCGAGTGCCCGATGCAGGGCGTTGTCGTTGTCCAGGCGATCGGAGGACCGTTGATGCAGCACCGGGCTGAACAGCTCGTAGCGACCCTTACCTCTCTCTTTCGCGTCGTACATCGCGGCATCGGCGTCTCGGATCAGACTCTCGGGATCGGTCGCATCTCCCTGCCTGGCGACCGCCACCCCAATGCTGGCGTTGCTGAAGACCTCGCCTTCCTCCAATGAGAACGGTCTTGCCATGGCTTCGGTGATTCGGCCGGCTATGGCGACCGCGCCCTCCTCTCCCCGGACATCCTCACAGAGGATGGTGAACTCGTCTCCTCCGATGCGCGCGGCGCTGTCCCCGGGCCGCACCAATTCCTTTAGCCGCGCCGCAACGGCTCGCAGAAGCCGATCGCCGGCTGCGTGGCCCAGGCTGTCGTTCACCCGCTTGAAGCGATCGAGATCCATGAACAGGACTGCAATCTCGTTGGAGCTGCGCTCGAGGCGCGCCAATGCAACCGACAACCTGTCTATGAACAGATTTCTGTTGGGGAGTCCCGTAAGCGGGTCATGCAAGGTCTGGTGGGTCAGTTCTGCCTGCATCTGCTTCAGCTGACTGATGTCGTGCACCTGGCAGATGAAGCGCGCCGGCTTGCCGTTATCGCATACGGTCGACACGCACCACAATCCCCACACCGGATAGCCGTTGGCATGGATGAAGCGGCCTTCGGTCTGATAACTGGAGATCTCTTCGGCCAGCATGCGCCGAAGAGCGAGATCGGCTTCGAGGTCGTCGGGGTGGGTTAGCGCTTGAAGAGTGGTTGCCCGCAACTCGTGCTCGGAGTAACCGACGAACTCGCAAAGGGCATGGTTAACGTTCATAAACGCGCCCTGGAGGTCCACCAAGGCAACCCCCGTCCGGGAATTATGAAACGTGTTATGGAACTGGAATTCCTGGTTTCTTTGGGGTGTCCCAACCCGGGACTCAGAAACCGAGCGCGTAACCGGGCTGGGGCCCGTGTCTTTAGCGCCCATAGCATCGAACCTATACGTAGTCGAGCGACTTCGCAAGGGTCCCGCCTGGAGCGTACCGAGCCCGGCACGCATGCGGCGGCAGGAAGTCAGAACCCGATAGGGCCTAGGCCTCGCCCCAGCTCGGCTTGGGGGCGGGAAGGGTACGCCGAGAGCGCCGGGCTCCGGGCTGCGGCCCCTCTTGTGGCTCGGGATGCCCATCCGTCTGGGCTTTGCGACGCAACCGCCGGCGCTCGATGGGATTTGCCGGGGACTGCTTTGCGACCTCGGCGAGGATTTCCGAGACCTCGGAGCGTTCAAGTGACTCTTTCTCGAGCAGCCGGGTCACCATCGTGTCGAGCTTGTCCCTGTACTTGGTGATGATGTCGCGAGCCTCGTCGTGCGCCTCGTCCACCAGCCGGCTGACCTCGCGGTCGATCTTGGCGGCGACTACATCCGAGTAGTCCTGGACATGCCCGAAGTCACGGCCCAGGAAGGGCTGGGACTCGTTCTGCCCGAGCGCGAGCGGCCCAAGCTCGGACATCCCGAACTCGGTCACCATCTGACGAGCGATGCGGGTGCACCGCTGAATGTCATCTTGTGCGCCGGTAGTGGGTTCGTCGAAGACAGTCTCCTCCGCCACCCGTCCACCCAGCAACATCGCGAGCTGGTCTATGAGCTCGGAG
>JALZIO010000107.1 GCA_030860245.1 Actinomycetota bacterium
TGGCAATAGCTTGATTGTCCTTGTCGGGCATCTCCTCCCACCCCAGCGGAGCGATGCCGTGACGACGGATGGCCGAAGCTCCGCAGGACGAGCAGAACACGCGATTACGCAACCCCCCGGGACGACGTTCCACGGCTATGGTCGCTAGTTCTCGGCCAGGTCGACTCGAGCCATTGCAACCCGAAACTCGGCCTCGGCGGCATCATCGTCTCGTTCGTCACGCTTCCGGCGAGCTTCCTCGAGTAGCTCCCGCGCCCTCGACGCATCGATATCGCCGGCAGGCTCGGCGTCGTCGGCAAGCACGATGACGTGGTAGTCCTCGACCGAGCCCGACGACTCCAGGAAACCTCCGGGGACGAAGAAGACATCGCGCGAATCACCGGATACAACCGTTACCTTTCCCGGCACCAATGCAGCCAAAAATGGAATATGGCCCCGCATTATGCCGAACTCCCCCTCCGGGGAACGCGCTATCACCAGATCCGCTTCCCCGTCCCACACGCTGGCTTCGGGGGAGACGATGCTTACGTCCATCTCCCTGCTTTCCCTGACGACATCTAACCTAGAGCTCCTTGCCTCTGGCGACCGCCTCTTCGATTCCGCCCACCATGTAGAAGGCCTGCTCGGGAAGGTCGTCATGCTCACCTTCGGCGATGGCCTTGAAGGAGGCGATGGTCTCGTCCACCGGCACGTACTTTCCCTCTATGCCGGTGAACTGCTCAGCCACGAAGAACGGCTGTGACAGAAACCTCTGGATCTTGCGGGCGCGCTGGACCGTAATCCGGTCCTCTTCGGAGAGCTCGTCTATGCCAAGAATGGCGATGATGTCCTGGAGGTCCTTGTAACGCTGCAAGATGCGCTGGACCGTTGTGGCGACCTCGTAGTGCTCCTCTCCCACGTAACGGGGATCGAGGATCCTCGAGGTCGAATCGAGCGGGTCGACCGCGGGGTAGATGCCAAGCTCGGATATCTGACGTGAGAGCACCGTCGTCGCGTCGAGGTGGGCAAACGTCGCGTGCGGAGCCGGGTCGGTGATGTCGTCTGCAGGAATGTAAATCGCCTGCAGAGAGGTGATCGATCGGCCCTTCGTCGAGGTGATCCGCTCCTGGAGCTCACCCATCTCCTCGGACAAGGTTGGCTGGTAGCCCACGGCGCTGGGCATGCGCCCGAGCAACGTCGACACCTCCGAGCCTGCCTGCACGAAACGGAAGATGTTGTCGATGAAAAGCAGGACGTCCTGTCCTTCCGCATCGCGGAAGTACTCGGCCATGGTCAACGCCGAAAGCGCCACCCTCAGGCGAACTCCCGGAGGCTCGTCCATCTGCCCATATACGAGTGCCGCCTTCTCGAGGACGCCCGATTCCTTCATCTCGACCCACAAGTCGTTGCCTTCGCGCGTGCGCTCGCCGACTCCAGCGAAGACCGAGACGCCACCGTGCTCCGTCGCCACCCGGTGAATCATCTCGAGGATGACGACGGTCTTGCCGACCCCCGCGCCGCCGAACATGCCGATCTTGCCGCCCTGAACGTAGGGCTCGAGGAGGTCGATCACCTTGATGCCTGTCTCGAACATCTCGGTCTTCGGTTCGAGGTCTTCGAATTTGGGAGGCAGACGCCGGATTGGCCAGCGCTCGATATCGTCGGGAAGCTCCGAACCATCGAGGGGCAGGCCCAGGACGTTGTAGACGTGCCCGAGCACCTGGGGACCGACGGGCACGCTGATGGGGGCTCCCGTGTTGATCACCGGCGTGCCCCGGACCAGTCCGTCGGTCTGTTGCATGCAGATGGCTTTCACGGTCGAGTGGCCGACGTGCTGGGACACCTCGCCCGTGATCATGTCGGTCTTCTCATTGACGGTGCGCTCGACCGTGAGGGCGAAGCCTATCTCCGGCAGTGCGTTCGGTGGGAACTCGACCTCCATCACGGGACCCGTAACCGTCAGGATGCGCCCCTGGGCAAGCTGTTGCCCAGGGCCCGAGCCTCCTGATTCCTGCTCCTGCTCGAGACGATTCGATGCTATTGCCATGACAAGCCTCCTAGTTCCCTTCGCCTTCGCCGGAGGAGGCGCCCATAAGAGCCTCGGCGCCTCCTACGACTTCCATGATCTCGGTTGTGATCTCCGCCTGCCGCGCCTGGTTGTAATCGCGCGTAAGGTCCCCGAGGAGCTCCTCGGCATTGTCGGTCGCTGCTTTCATGGCGCGCCGGCGCGCCGCATGCTCGGAAGCCGAGGCCTCCAGCAGGGCTTCGTATACCGTGCCTTCGAGATAACGCGGCAGCAGGTAGTCGAGAATTTCCTCCGGCGCCGGCTCGAACTCATAACCGGCGCGCCGGCCCTGGTCCTCGTCCTGGTCCCGATCCAGCTCTTCGCGCGGCAGCGGGAGCACCTGGTTGACAACCACGCTCTGCCGCATGGCCGACTCGAACCTGGTGTAGGTCAGGCGCACCTGATCGACCTCCCTTTGTGAGAAGGCGTCGGCCGCAGCCTGCGCCACGGCGCGGGCGTCGTCGATGCTCGGTCGATCCGACACTCCGGTCCATGAGTCCGAGGTGTCGTAGCCACGAAAGCGAAAGTAGGAGACGGCCTTTTTTCCGGTTAGGAACAGCCTCGCCTCCTTGCCGTGTTCGGCTATATCGCGCTCGGTGGTACGCAGAACGTTCGAGTTGTACGCGCCGGCAAGCCCTCGATCCGAGCTGACGACGATGTGACCGACTGTGGAAATGTCCTCTCGCTCGGCAAGGAGCGGATGATCGAGGCTGCCTGCATTCTGGGCCACCGACACCAGCAGGCGCCTCATTGTCTCGGCATAGGGACGCGCCGCATCGACACGCTGCTGCGCTTTGATGATTCGCGACGACGAGATGAGCTCCATGGCGCGGGTGATCTTCTGGGTCGACTGGACGGAACCGATCCGGCGCTTGACGACACGGAGCTGCTCGGCCATCTAACTTCTCACCTACGAACGGGCCCCGGATTCGTCGTGCGACGAGTCGCCGGCGCCGTCCGAGCTCGCTTTCGAGCCGGAGTCATCGTCCTCGGAAGCTTCGGATGCGTCTGTGTCGTCGCCGGCGTCCCCTGGCTCGGAGGTCTCGGGAACACCCTCTTCGGCGGCGACGGTCTCGACCGTACCGATCCGGTCGGCGAAGGAGTCCTTGAATTCGCTCACCGCGCTCTTGAGCCTCTCGGAGGTGTCTTCTTCCAGCTTGCCGGATTCCCTGATGGTGTCTCGAATGTCGTCGTGGTGGGTTCTCATGTGGTCCAACAGCTCACGCTCGAACTCCTGCACGCTCTCGACCGGGAGGTCGTCGGTGAACCCGTTTGTGATGGCCCAGATCGAGATCACCTGGTCCTGCACCGGAAACGGGGAATACTGCGGCTGCTTGAGGGCCTCGACCAGTCGCGCGCCCCGCTCGAGTTGGGCCTGTGACGCTTTGTCGAGATCGGAGCCGAACTCGGCAAAGGACTCGAGCTCTCTGAACTGGGCGAGGTCGAGTCGCAAACGTCCAGAAACCGACTTCATAGCCTTTGTCTGAGCGTTCCCCCCTACTCTGGAGACCGATATTCCGACGTTGATCGCAGGCCGCACGCCCGCGAAGAACAAATCGGTCTCGAGGAAGATCTGGCCGTCGGTGATGGAAATGACGTTGGTCGGGATGTAGGCAGAGACGTCGCCGCCCTTGGTCTCGATGATCGGCAGCGCCGTCAACGATCCGCCGCCGTTCTCATCGGACAGCCGCGCGGCGCGCTCGAGGAGGCGGGAGTGAAGGTAGAACACGTCACCGGGGTATGCCTCCCGGCCGGGTGGTCTGCGCAGCAGCAGCGATAGCTGCCGGTAGGCGACGGCCTGTTGGGAGAGGTTGTCGTAGACGATGAGCGCGTCTTCGCCGTTCTCCATCCAGTGTTGTCCCATGGCGCAGCCCGAGTAGGGAGCGAGGTACTGGAACGGCGCCGGGTCCGAGGCGGCGGCTTGCACCACCACTGTGTATTCCATTGCGCCGGCCTCCTCGAGCGCCCCCACTACTTCGGCAACAGTCGAGGCCTTCTGGCCAACCGCGACGTAGATGCATTTGACCTGCTCATCGGTGTCCCACGCCTCGCGCTGGTTGATGATGGTGTCGATTGCGATCGCGGTCTTGCCGGTCTGACGGTCGCCGATGATGAGCTGGCGCTGACCCCGGCCGATCGGCGTCATTGCGTCGATAGCCTTGATGCCCGTCTGCAGGGGCTGGTTGACGGCCTGACGGGCGGTGACGCCTGGCGCCTGAACCTCGAGCGGGCGGCGCTGCCCGGTCTCGATCGAGCCCTTCCCGTCCAGCGGGGCCCCAAGGGCATCGACCACCCGGCCGAGGAGCTCGTCCCCTACCCCGACGGAAAGGATCTGGCCGGTCTGCTTGACCGGCTGGCCTTCTTCGATGTGTGACGCTTCGCCCAAGACCACGGCGCCGATCTCGTCGACGTCGAGGTTCATTGCCAGGCCCATCACGCCACCTTCGAACTCGAGCATCTCGTTCGCCATCGCGCGTGGCAGGCCCGAGACGCGCGCGATTCCGTCACCGACCTCCCGCACCCGTCCGACCTCTTCGCGCTCCAGGGACGGCTCGAACTCGGCAAGGTGGCGCTGCAGTACGGCGGTGATGTCCTCCGGGCTGATCGAGAACTCTCTTTGTGCCACTTAAGACCTCACTTGCTCTCTGAGCTGCTCGAGACGACGCCTGACGGTGCCGTCGATTACCGTGTCTCCGATCTTGGTCACGACTCCGCCCATGACCGACGGATCGACGATGACCTTGAGCTCGATGTTCAGACCGGTCGCCTTCGACAGGCCCTCGGCGAGTTGCGCCCGCTGTTCATCGTCGAGTGGAATTGCGCTGCGCACCTCGGCAATTGCGGCCTGGCGTGATTCGGCCACGAGCTCGCTGAGCCGGGCAAGGATCTCGGGCAGCAGCCTCCCACGGCCCTGGTCGACCACGAAGGAGAGGAGCCCCAGCGTCTGAGGCGAGGCCTTGTCGCCTGCGAGCTCTTCGAGAATGCCGGTGCGGACAGAGCCGTCGACCGCCTGGTCCGACAAAGCCCGTTTGAGCTCGTAGTTGGATTCGAGCACCTTCCCGAAGCGGTAGAGCTCGTCCTCGACCCGATCGAGCTCGCCCTCCGCCCGCACGAGCCGGAACAGCGCCTCCGCATATCCCTCTACGAGCTGGTCGTCGGCCATCAGGCGCTGCTGCCTCCGTTGCTGCCGGGCATGCCGCTCACTTCCTTGATGTAGGCGTCGACGAGCTCCCGCTGAGAGGAGCCGTCGAGCGAACGGCCGACGACTTTCTCGGCAAGCTCGATCGAAAGGTTGGCTACTGTGGCCTGCAGCTCCTGCATGGCCCGTGCCCTCTCCGAATCGATCTGCTCGCGGGAGCGCCCGACTATTGCCTCCGCCTCTTTCTCGGCTTTGGCGATGGTGTCCTTTCGCACCTGCTCGGCCGAGCCGCGCGCTTCTTCAACGATGCGGTTCGCCTCGGAGCGGGCTTCGGCGCGCTGCTTCTCGTACTGCTCCTTCTCGCTTTGCGCATCCTGCCGTGCCTGCTCGGCCTCTTCCTGCTTCTCGCGGATCGACTGCTCCCGCTTCTCGACCGATTGACGCAGCCGGGGAAAGGCGATTCTGGAGAGCACGAAAGCAACAATCACGAATGACACGGCCCCCCAGATGAGCTCCGGGGTAGCCGGGAGAACCAGGTCGGTCCCCGAGTGCCCCCCAGACTCCTGCGCCAACAACATGGCGCCGCTGATGGCTGAGGACACGGGCTAACCCCCCGCGCCCTGGAGGATGAACGACAGGACGAAGCCGATCAGCGCGAGAGCTTCGATCAATGCGAATCCGATGAACATCGTCGCACGCGTCTGTCCGGCCATCTCCGGCTGGCGGGCGATTGCCTGGATGGCGCTCGAGAACACCAGTCCGACCCCGACACCAGGTCCGATCGCGGCGAGGCCGTAGACCAGGGCCCCGGCGATCGCCGCAAGTCCCGTATCAGTCATTCCGGACGCCTGGGCAAGTATGAGTGCTTCACTCATTCTTCGTTCCTCCTCGCAGGTTCGATGTCTCTGGGTCTGATGATCACGCGGCTTCCCTCACTCCTTCGGTCTCCTGTTGTGCTTCGTGCTCCGATTCATCGCGCTGTGGTTGGCCATGTGTTTCTTCTTCCTCGTGCCCGTGCAGCGACTCGGAGATATAGAAGGCCGTGAGCATGGTGAAGATGTACGCCTGGAGCGTGATGACCAGGAGCTCGAAGACGATCAGCACGCAGGCCACCAGCAGGGTCACGATTCCCAGCGGCAGCGCCACCAGGTCGCCTCCGAGGATGAACGTATCGGTGAAGAGGAAGAAGATCGTGAGCAGAACGTGGCCGGCCATCATGT
>JALZIO010000022.1 GCA_030860245.1 Actinomycetota bacterium
CGTCACTCCTCCTCGAACGCCCCGCGCAAACGCATAAGGGTCCGATTGAGCAGCCTCGAAACATGCATCTGGGAGATGCCGAGACGATCGGCGATCTCCGATTGCGTCAGGCCTCGATAAAACCTCAAGTACAGAATCGTGCGCTCTCGTTCGGGGAGCTTTACGAGCTCGGGAGCGAGCGAAGCGCGGTACTCGAGGTTCTCGAGTTGCTCGTCATGGACGCCAAGCAGGTCGGCAAAGGACGATGAGCCACCGTCTTCGGTGTCGACCGGTGCGTCGAGCGAGGTCGAGTTGTAGGCCTGGGCAACCTCGAGACCTTCTAGGACTGACTCTTCATCGGTTCCCGCCGCTTCGGCGATCTCGGCGACGGTCGGTGAGCGTCCGAGCTCTTGACCCAGCGAGCCCACGACCTCCGTCAGCGCCAGATGAAGCTCCTGGAGCCTGCGGGGCACGCGCACGGCCCACCCCTTGTCGCGGAAATGCCGTTTGAGCTCCCCAACAATTGTCGGGGTGGCATAGGTCGAGAACTCGACCTCTCGATCGAGGTCGAAGCGTTCGATAGCCTTCAACAGTCCAATGGTCCCTACTTGCACCAGATCCTCCAGAGGTTCTCCTCGGTTACGGAATCGGCGCGCAAGGAACTCAACTAAACCCATGTATTGCTCGACTAGCCTTTCGCGCAGCTTGGTCCGCTCTTTTTCGTCGGCCGCCTGCCCGTACGCCAGGAAGACCTCCCGGACCTCGTCCTTGTCCAGAATGACCCGGGAGGTCACGACAGGCCGACTCCTGAAGGGGAGCCGGAGGGGCGCTTCTTGGTCAGGGCGAAGCCGGGCGCCCCGTCGATTGCCTCCAAGGAGGCGGAGTCGGCGACGGTCTCTAGGATCATTCTGGACAGCTCGGTGAGATCTGTTCGGACCTTCTCGCCGGCCGGAAAGTCCCCCCGTCCTTGGATCTCGATGCGGTCGGCGTGGAGCACGAAATGGACTTCGAGCGTCCCCTCCCGCCCATGACGGCCAACCAAATAGGTGGCGAGCTCGTCGACGGCGATCCGAAGGTCGTCTATGTCCTCGAGGGTGAGCTTCAGCCGGGAGGCGAGCCCCGCCGCTATCAGACGGATGACCTGGACATAGGCAGGCTCGGCCGGGATCCTGAGGGTGACCTTGTCCACTGAGGTGGTGCCTTAGGAGGCCGAGGCCTCGGCCGAAGCCGCTTCCTCTTCGTCCGCCAGTCCGGCTGCGGACTCCTTCTTCTGCTTTGCATCGGCCACGGACGCTTTGAGCGCCTCCATGAGATCGACTACGCGGGGCGGCTCGTCGGGAGCTTCGGTGACGGTGATCTCCTCGCCTTCGACTTTCTTGTCGACAAGCTTTTCGAGTTGCTGCCGGTACTCGTCCTGAAACTCGTCGGGCTTGAATTCGCTCGAGAGCTGCTGTATCAGCTGCCGGGCCATCTTGAGCTCGGCGTCGCGGACATTGGTGCTCTTCGAGAGCTCCTCGAACTCCGGAGTCCGAATCTCATCCGGCCAGTACATGGTCTCGAGCACGAAGACATCCTCTTTCAGGCGAACCGTCGCCAAATGCTCTTTGTCGCGAAGCGCGACTTTGGCGACGCCGACCTGACCCTCGGCTGCGAGGGCCCTGGCCAGCAGCCGGTAAGCCTTGAGCCCGGCCTCCTCGGGGGCAACGTAGTAGCTCTTGTTGATGTAGATGGGGTCGATGTCGGTCAAAGGGACGAATGACACCACGTCGATCGCCCGGATCGAATCCACGTCGAGGGCGGCGAGATCGTCGTCGGAGAAAGTCACGTAGTGGTCTTTCGAGTACTCGTAACCTTTGACGATGTCGCCCCAGCCGACCTCTTTCCCGCACTTGCTGCAGGTGCGCTGGTACTTGACCCGGCCGTGGTCGTCGTCGTGGAGCAGATGGAACTTCAGGCTTTTCTCCTGGACGGCCGAGTAGAGCTTGACCGGTATCGTGATGAGCCCGAAGCTGATTGCCCCCTTCCACAGTGATCGCATAGCGTTGATCTTAAGCGACCTTGGGGGCGTGGTTCTCGAACACGCTATGTAGTCGAGCAGGTATATAATGGCTGATGGCGACTCAGGTGGTCGACAGCTGGGGTGGCCGCCCCCCGTGGGATTACTACGGTGGGGGTGGCGGCCGAGAGGAATGGGTGAAAGTGGTGGCAGACACGGATTACGCACGGGCGCTCGGCGAGCGTCTGAGAAACATTCGAGGTCAGAAGGGCATGTCCCTGAGGGACGTGGAGCACGCTTCGGGAGGCGTGTGGAAGGCGGCCGTGGTGGGGGCCTACGAACGAGGCGACCGCAACGTCACCGTTCCACGTCTCTACGATCTGGCAGCTTTTTACGGGGTCCCCCTGTCGGAGATCCTGCCGGATTCCGGTCCTCCACGGACCGGCACAAGCGAGGATCAAAGACGGGTGGTGCTGGATCTGAAGAAGCTTCAGCAGGTGCCGGATACCCAGGGTGACCCACTTCTGCGGTTCGCACACACGATTCAATCGCTGCGCGGCGACTTCAACGGAAAAGTCCTGACCGTCCGGGAGGACGATCTGATGGCTCTGGCACTTGCCTATCAGACGACCCTTGATGATCTCTCCCATCGTTTCAAGGACTGGGGCCTCGTCACCGAGGAAGGCGGAGACGGGCACGCCTTGCCTCACGCGGAGGGCTCAACGACCGATCAGTCAGATGAGTAAGGTGCTGATTGCTATCGTGACCAGGGCGGCCCAGTAGGTTGCGGTGAAGGCGTAATCGGCTCGACCGGGTGGAAGCGGAATCAAGACGGCGAGCACCCAGACCGGCATGACAACGACACCGAACAGCGCCGCGTAGGCAAGCGCCGCCCAACGCGCCCATCCGGCATCGAGCGCGACGGCTATGGCAAGGCCTCCGAGGAGCAGTCCCAGGATCGCCTGACCTGTGACGTCGGCCAACGGTCCACCCTTCGCTAGGCGGTAGACCCGGTAGCCGAAACCCAGCACCGCGTTGAGCGCAAGGGCAACCATCAAGACTGTCTGTCCGGTGTCTAAACTCATCCCGCCCGCAAGATAGCCTCCCTTAGGTGGCCAAGAAGAAAGCAAAGCCGAGAAGACGCAGTTCGTCGGGGGCCGCGGATCATGAGCGCAGGCAGCAGCGGCTCGAGGAACGCAGAAGGGAAAAGGAGCGCGCCCTCGAACAGGCACGTCGCGCCGCGGCGCGCCGGCGGGCGATTCGCACCGCTCTGTTGGCCGCCACCTTCGCAGCCCTCACCCTCTGGTTCTTCACCCGCGGCGGCGCACCGGAGGCGTTCGGCGACAACGCCGTACAGCAGTTCTCGACCGATGGGGTGAACCAGCACACCGACGCGTCCGTCGACTACGAGACCAGCCCCCCGGTGTCCGGCGCGCACGCGCCCCAGGCAGTTCCCTGCGGCGTCTACGGTGAGCCGATCCCGGACGAGAGCCAGGTGCACAATCTCGAGCACGGCGCAGTCGGCATCCAGTACCAGCCCGACGTCGATCCCGAGGAGATAGAGCGCATCGAGGCCATCGTGGGCGAGTACGACTCACACGTCTTCTCAGCGCCTTACCCCGGCTTGGAAACACCCGTTGTCGTCTCGTCCTGGGGCCGCCTCATGGAGCTCGATGAGGTCGACGAGGCCGCCACTAAGGATTACATCGACGAGTTCGCAGGCAACGGCCCCGAGCGGAATCAGTCCTGTGACAACACCCAGGACGATCCCTTCGAGCCCTGACCACGGTGGGGCCAGCCTAGGCGGTCTTTTCCAACGCGTCAGAGTTTCTTTCGTCCTCGAGCAGATCCAGCACCGCCTCTTCGATTGGGCCCTGGAACCCAGGCCCTCCATACTCGTCCTCGAGGCCGAGATCCTCGAGCGCCCCTGCGATGGTCCAGCCGGACCCATAGCGATCGAAAACGCGTGAATCAATATAGGAGGATCTTGCGATCGCCGGCGTGTTGCCGAGATACTCGGCAACCTCCTGTACGGCCCGCGCCGCCGCCCGCTTCCTGGCGGTCTTGGTCTTGGAAGCGTTGGCCGACACGGCCAGAGCCACTGCGGCCAGCACCGTTGCGTTCCACGTTCGGAAGTCCTTTGCCGTGAAGTCGCCTCCGGTGATGAGCTTGAGGTACTCGTTGATGTCGGCCGACCTGACGTCGTACCACTTGCCGGCGGCCTTATAGGCAAGCAGCTCCGGGCCCCCGTTGCGACGGCGTTTCAACTGAGCGACCACCTCAGCCACGTCTTGATCCACGACCGATTGAATCCGCCTTATGCCACCCTTGGCGGTGAAGTCGAAGGAAATGCTGTCACCCTCAACCTGCACATGGCGCTTCAGCATCGTCGCCAGGCCAAAGGTCTCGTTCTGTTCCGCATATCCCTCCGAACCCACCCGGAAGAACCCGCGGTCGAGCAATCTCGTCGCGCAGGCGAGGACGCGTTCTCGTGAGAAGTCCTCTTCTGCTAGGTGTTCGGCGCAGGCGTGGCGCATCTTCGGCAGCGAGCGGGCGAACTCGAGCATGTGGTCGAATTTCTTCTGGTCCTGTCGCTCCCGCCACCTGGTGTGATAGAGGTATTGCTTCCTGCCGGCCGCATCTGTCCCGACGGCCTGGATGTGGCCCATCGGGTAGGGGCAGATCCAGACCCCCTGCCATGCGGGCGGGATGACCAGATCGTTGATGCGGGCGATGATCTCGGGGTCGGTCAACGTCGTCCCGCAATCGTCGAGATACTGCCAGCCACGCCCGCGCCGACGCCTCGTGATACCTGGGCCTGAGCAGTCGGCGCGACGGAGTCTCGGCATTGTGCCGGTACCTATTCCCTATAGGGTTGTTTGTCAACCACAGGAGGGATCAATGCCGATTACCGACAGAGGTCAAACCCCTGATCGCAACCTTGCCATTGAACTGGTGCGTGTGACCGAGGCGGCTGCGCTTTCGGCTGCCCGCTGGATGGGCAGGGGTGACAAGGAAGGTGCGGATCAAGCTGCGGTCGATGCCATGCGGCTGATGGTCGACACCGTCGAAATGGACGGAACCGTGGTGATCGGGGAAGGCGAGAAAGACAACGCCCCGATGCTCTTCAACGGTGAGGCCATCGGCAACGGCGAACCTCCGGTCGTCGATGTGGCGGTTGATCCGATCGACGGGACGACCCTCACCGCAAAGGGGCAGAACGGCGCCCTCTCGGTCGTCGCCATTGCGGAGCGCGGGACCATGTTCGATCCCGGGCCTTATGTCTACATGGAGAAGATCGCTGCCGGTGAAGAGGCGAACGGAATCCTCGATATCGACGCTTCACCTTCGGAAAACCTGCAGCGTCTGAGCAGGGTGAAGCACACCGACATCTCCGATCTGACCGTGATCGTTTTGGACCGCCCGCGCCACGAGCAGATCATCAAGGAGGTGCGGGAGGCCGGGGCCCGCATCAAGCTTATCTCCGACGGTGATGTTGCGGCCGCGATCGCCGCAGCCCGTGACGGAAGCGGCGTGGACCTTTTGCTCGGCACCGGCGGCACGCCGGAAGGAGTGATCGCCGCCGCCGCGCTCAAGTGCCTCGGCGGGGTGATCCAGGGCCGGTTGTGGGCGCGCGACCAAGAGGAACGTGACCGTGCAGTGCAGGAGGGTTACGACCTCGACAAGGTGTTGACCACCGATGACTTGGTGTCGGGCAAGGATGTGTTCTTCGCCGCGACCGGGATAACCGACGGCGATCTGCTCAAGGGGATCCGTTACCGGGGCGACAGCGCGGTGACGACCTCGATAGTGATGAGGTCGCGCTCGGGCACAGTGCGGCTGATCGATGCCTATCACCGGCTCGAAAAGCTGGCCGAGTATTCGAGCATCGAGTACTAGAAACCTGTGCCGGGTGGGTGGTGAGTGTGAACTATTCACATCTCTCACCCACTCGGCCCGGGGACTAGCGGCGCGGCTCCCAGGAGAAAAAACGCGCCGCAATGAACAACCCGGCGAGCCCCCACGCCGCCACGACCGCAAGGTCGGTCAAGTGGAAGCCCGAGCCGGTTTCGAATGGGTTGAAGGCCGCTTGCATCGCTTTCGAGAAGTGCCACACGGGGAAAACCTTCGCGAACGTAGTGAGCCACGCCGGGGCACCCTGCAGCGGGATGAAGATGTCGGAGATGAACAGCAGTGGCAATATCGAAGCGTTGACGATCGCGGGGGAGGCGTCACCGTTGGGGATGATGCAGGTGATCGCAAGCCCGAGCGCGCAGAAGCTGGCGGCACCCACTATGAGTGCCACCAGAAACGCAGGCATCGTAGTGGTCGGGATACTCACGTCGTAGAACAGCGCACCGAAAGCGCAAACGATCACAACCAGAAGCACCGACATCAACGTTGCGTGCATTATCCGGCCCGCCATGAAAGCCCAGGCCGGCAGGGGAGTGCCCCGCACGCGTTTGAGAATCCCCGCATCCCTTGTGTACGAAATGCCGATGGCGATGTTCGTGTAGCAAGCGTTTATGACCGAGAACGCGGCGATCGCCGGCACGTAGAAGGTCGCCGTGGTAGTGGTCTGTCCTTCGATCACCCGCTCCTCGTTGCCGAACAGAAGGTTGAAGATGACCAGGAACATCAACGGGAACGCAAAGGTGAAGAACGCCGAAGCCGGGTTGCGCCAGAACGCCTTGTTCTGGTACCCGACCTCGCGGATGGCGAGGGCAGCCGAGCTCATCTGCGCTTCGCTCGTTCTGCCTCTGCCGGGCCCCCTGCGGCGTCGGACGGCTCGCCGGTGAGTCTGAGGTAGACATCTTCGAGGGACGGCCGCGCCACGCTCAGGCTCTCGAGCTCGACATTGTGATCCAGTGCCCAGCCGGTGAGATCATGCAGCGCCTTCATGGGCTCAGCCGCCTCGAGTTCGACACCGCGGGACGAGCTCACGTCTGGACGCAGGTGTTCCGGGAGCGGGGGGGCGTCCGGTGGAAGCCGGAAGGTGACCTTAGTGGAGGCCTCGGCGCGCCCGCCCAGGGTCTCGGGCGGGCCCTCGGCGACTATCCGCCCGCCGACGATTATGGCGGCGCGGTCGGCCAGATTCTGGGCTTCATCCATGTAGTGGGTCGTGAGGAACACGGTCTTCCCGAGGGCCTGGAGATTCTTGACCATCGCCCACGCGTTGCGGCGCGCCGAGGGATCGAAGCCGGTGGTGGGCTCGTCGAGAAACAGCAGCTGGGGGTCTCCGGCCAGCCCCACCGCTACGTCCAGCCGGCGCTGTTGGCCCCCGGAGAGCTTTCCGACCCGCGACTTTCGCTTTGCCGTGAGCTCGACGACCTCGATGATCTCGTCGAGGGGACGAGGGGAGGGGTAGTACCCCCGATGGAGCTCGATCACCTCCTCGACCGTGAGGTAGGGCTCGACCCCGGTCCTCTGCAGGACGATGCCGATGCGCTGCTTGAAATCCCGTTCGCCGCGCGCCGGGTCGTAGCCGATGACGTTGACGTCGCCCGAGGTGCGCTCGCGATAGCCCTCGAGAATCTCAACGGTGGTGGTCTTCCCGGCGCCGTTTGGGCCAAGGAGCGAAAATACTTCCCCCTCGCCAACTTGGACGTCGATTCCCGCCACCGCCTGGAGGTCTCCGTAGGACTTCTTCAGGTCGTGCACCTCTATCGCAACCGCGCCCATGCGGACAAGATAGTCCAAGGGGGATGGCACGGTCGGCGCCCGCCGTGAGCCATGATGGGGAACGATGGATTACGACCATAGAACCGCCCTGATAGTCGTAGACGTCCAGAATGACTTCGCCGATCCCGAGGGCGCCCTTTACGTCCAGGATGGCGAGCGAGTCGTCGAGGTGATCAATCGCGAGGTGGACCGCGCCGTCTCGGCCGGAGCGCTGGTCGTCTACACACAGGACTGGCACAACGAGGTCACACCTCACTTCGCCGAGCACGGCGGCACATGGCCGATTCACGGTGTGCAGGGAACCTGGGGCGCGGCGCTGCATCCCGATCTCAAGGTCCGTGGACCATCGGTGCGCAAAGGCATGGGCGAGGATGACGGTTACTCGGGATTCAGCGAGCACAATCCGGCCAGCGGCCTGGTTGTCCCCACGCCGCTGGAGTCGATGCTTCGCGAACGCGGAGTCGACAAGGTGGTGATTGCAGGCCTCGCTACCGATTACTGCGTGCGGGCAACCGCGCTTGATGCCGTAGCAAGAGGCTTCGAGGTTTGCGTTCTGCGGTATGCGATACGAGGGGTCAACCTCGAGCCAGAAGACGACGCGCTCGCTCTCCAGGCGATGGAAGAAGCGGGGGTGGCAGCGGAATGAAACCGCTGCGAGATCGGGCCCGCGCATGACCTGGGTAACCGACGAGAATGTTGCGCTTCTTACCGACTTGTACGAGCTCACGATGGCGGCCAGCTACCACGCGAACGGTATGAATGATCAAGCCACTTTCGACCTCTTCGTACGGCATCTTCCCAAGCAGCGAAAGTTCCTGATCTGTTGCGGCATCGAGCAGGCGCTCGATTATCTCGACCATCTTCATTTCAACGACGCCGCGATCTCATATCTGCGGTCGCTCGACAAGTTCGAAGCCGGCTTCCTGGAGTACCTTGAAGAATTCGAGTTCTCCGGCGAGGTGCGCGCCATACCGGAAGGCGAGGCCGTCTTCGATGGGGAGCCAATCCTATCCGTCACCGCCCCCTTGATCGAGGCGCAGATCGTCGAAACGTTCCTCTTGAACTGCATCATGTTTGAAACGATGGTTGCATCCAAAGCTGCGCGTGTGAACATTGCGGCTCAAGGACGTCGCTTTGTCGATTTCTCACTCCGGCGTGACCAGGGCGCCGATGCGGGACTGAGAGCGGCGCGTGCTTCGTTCGTGGGAGGTGCAGCTGCGAGCTCGAACGTCCTTGCCGGCCAGGTGTTCGGGATCCCCGTCAACGGCACAATGGCGCATTCCTACGTAATGGCTTTCGAGGACGAGGTGAAGGCCTTCCGGTGCTTCCTGCGCGACTTCCCCCAGGACGCAGTCCTGCTGATTGACACTTTCGACGTCGAAGAAGGGGCTCGGCGCGCCGCTCAGGTTGCCAATGAGCTTGGCCCCGAAGGAGTCACGTTGAACGGCGTGCGAATCGATTCTGGAGACCTTGGGACATTGACGTTCTCGGTTCGCAAGATCCTCGATGAGGCGGGCCTCGGCCAAGTCAAGATCGTGTTGTCCGGCGACCTCGACGAGCACCGCCTAGAGGAGCTCATAGCAGAGGGTGTTCCCGTCGACGCGTTCGGGGTGGGTACACAAATGGGCACGAGTGGAGATGCCCCTTCGCTTGGTGGCGCCTACAAGCTCGTGGAGGACGCGCACGGTCCGAAGATCAAGCTCTCGACCGGGAAGGCGACTCTGCCGGGCCGCAAGCAAGTATATCGGATCAGCGGCGACCACGGCTACGACCACGACGTCATCGCTCTCGAAGATGAAGCGACGCCCGGCGGCGTTGCTTTGCTACAGCAGGTGATGGCCGGCGGCCGGCGATGCGGCGAGCGGGACACTCTCGAGGCCGTCCAAAAGCGGTGCCGCAACACGCTGGCGTCGCTGCCCGAAGGGCTTCGCTCGCTGGACTCGTCAGCCGAGGTTTATCCCGTCCACCACTCTCCGAAGCTCGCAGGGCTCATACGCAGGATGCAGAGCGAAGCGGGTTGAAGCACTAGAAAGGACCTTACTTGCATGTATTTCAGGCAGTTCTACCTCGAAAGCCTTGGACACGCCTCCTATCTGGTCGGGGACGAGGCGACGGGCAAAGCCCTGGTCCTCGACCCGCGACGCGACGTCGACGTTTACTTCGAAGCGGCGCAGAGCCAAGGGATGCGCATCTGTTACGCAATCGACTCCCACGGTCACAACGACTACCTGAGCGGCATCTCGGAACTGGCGGCCCGCACCTCGATCCAAGCCCTTGGCCCGACCGGAGCGCCTTTAGGCTACGACCACCAATCCGTGGGTGACGGCGCCACCATCGAGGTGGGTGACGTTGGGTTCGAAGTTCTCCACACGCCGGGCCACACACCCGAGCACGTGAGCCTGCTGGTGTACGACCGGACGGCGGGGGACGAGCCGGCGCTGATGCTATCGGGAGGCGCGCTCCTGGTGGGCGATCTGGCCCGGCCGGACCTGCTGGGAGGTGCAGCCGAGGCCAAGGACGCGGCGCGCACCTTCTGTCACACGATCCAGGAGAAGATTTTGTGGAGCCTGCCGGACTTCCTCGAGGTCTGGCCCACCCATGTGAAGGGATCGCTGTGCGGCGGGAGCATCGGGAGCAGGCTGTCGACCACGATCGGCTTCGAGCGCAAGACGAATTCGATCTTGGCGCGCGTGTCGTCCTCAGAGGAGTTCGTCGAAGAGTGCATCCGCCTCGACAACCTCCCTGCGGTGCCCCCTTACTGGCGCCGCATGCGGGAGCAGAACCTCGCCGGTCCACCGCTGCTCGGGGTGCTCCCGGAGCCACAGGCTCTTCCGGTGGCCGAGTTCAACGAGCGGCGCGGCGGAGGTGCGGTCGTCCTGGACTGTCGCGCGCCGGACACATTCGGCGCGGGTCATGTGCCCGGCGCGCTCAACGTCGGGCTCGGCACGTCCTTTCCCACCTGGGCGGGCACGGTCCTGCCCACCGAAACCGACGTCTTGCTGGTCCTGGACACGCCCGACCAGCTGTGGCCCACGGTCTGGCAGCTGTTGAGGATCGGCTACGGGGTTCCGGTGGGATGGCTCGCCGGTGGGATGTCGGGCTGGCGCCAAGCGGCTCAGGACATGGAGGTGCTCCCACAGGTGACCGTGCACCGGCTGCGCGATCTGGTTGCGTCGGGCGAGGTCAACGTCCTCGACGTGCGGCAGCCGGCGGAGTGGGCCCACGGCCACATCGAGGGCGCTAACTTCATCACGGGGGCGGAGCTTCCCCGGCGCGCCGACGAGATCCCCACCGGCAAGCCGCTCGCGGTGGTTTGCGGCAGCGGATACCGCTCGTCGGTCGGGGGCAGCCTGCTGGCGATGATGCGCAAGGAACCACCGTTGCTGAACGTCATCGGTGGGATGAGCGCCTGGAACAGCGCCGGCTACCCCACGACGACCTAGGGCCGTCAGTCGGCGAGTTCCGCCAGCGCGATGATCTTGGCCGGAGTTACGCGTACGAGCAACTCTCCTTCAACAGCGTTACGGGCGCCGAAGCTCTCTGCCTGCTCCTGCCCCATGTAGCGACCGCCGATCATCGTCGCCCAGCGAAGCAGCTCATCTTTGTCTTCGCTCAGCGATGCCTCGCCGGTGATCTGGACGAATGAGTAAGCCGGGCTTGGTTGATCCACCGTGAGGCACACGTTCGTATCGCGCTGCAGGTTGCGTCCCTTGACCGTCTCGGACCCGGTGGTGAATACGAGGTCGTCCCCGTCGAGCACGAACCACACCGGCGCGACATGTGGCTTGCCGTCGCCTCTGACGGTTGCCAGGTGGGCAGTACGGGTTCCGGCGGACAGGAACTCACGAAGCTCGTCCGCGCTCATTTCGTGCACGGGTTGCCTTTCGATCGCAGGTTAAGTGCACCGTCTTGGGATGCTTATCCCATGGGTATCACGAGGATGATGATGGGGGGCCGCAGCGGCCGGTTTCTGGTGGCGTTGCTCCTGCTGGCTTCGTGCACGGACGGCCCAACCGAGCCCGAGCGCGACGCGCGGTGGGCGCCCGGCGGAGCGCCCTCAACTCTCGCCCGCCGCTTGACCGAGGCCGTGACGGTGCCGGGCATCAGGCGGCATCAGCGCGC
>JALZIO010000027.1 GCA_030860245.1 Actinomycetota bacterium
GCTCAGGATCGCTTCATGCCACGTCAGTTCATGAACCGGGGCGATCGGCTGGTGTTCTCCAATGGTGTCGTTATCCTTGCCCTTTTTGCCTCGCTACTGATCATTGTCTTCGCCGCAAATCTCAACAGCCTGATCCAGCTCTACTTGGTGGGCGTGTTCATCTCGTTCACGCTTTCGCAGGCCGGAATGGTGGTTCATTGGAGAAGGGCACCCGAGCCCGGGTCTGGAAGGCGGATGCTCATCAATGGGTTCGGTGCGGTCGTAACAGGAATCGTGTTCCTGGTGGTCGTGACCACGAAATTCCTCAGCGGTGCATGGATAGTCGTAGGCGCCATCCCGCTGTTGATCCTGCTTATGCGCTCGATCCGCCACCACTACGGCGAGGTTGCCAGACAGTTGGCACATCCAGATCGCAGACCTCCGGATAGCCGGCCGGGAAATCATTCGATGGTCATCCTCGTACAGGAGGTAGACGCGGCGACCGCGCGAGCCGTGGGGTACGTTCGTGCAGTACGACCGCGCCAGGCGAGCGCCGTCACGTTCGACAACGAAATTGCCGCAGCCCTGAGACGAATGGCTCCCGAGATGCCTGTCACGGTTCTTAAGGAAGATGGTCATCACTCGGCGAGGATCAAGTCATATCTCGCAGAGCGTAGGAAGAAGTTGCCGCCGGGGGATTTCCTGAGCCTGGTGATTCCGGAGATGCTCGAGGGACGGGGGCTCTGGGAACTCGTCCGCCGGCCGGGAATCCATCGACTCAAGGCGTCTTTCCTGCGCGAGCGAGGGGTTCAGATCGTGGACCTGCCCGTCTTGCGCCACGACTTTGATCCTGGTCGTGACGAAACCGAGGAACCTGCTCGCAACTACGTGGTTGTGCTCGTCTCGGGTGTGCATAACGCGACCTTGCAAGCACTCGAGTATGCCGAGACGCTGGCTCCCATGGACCTCCGCGCGGTGTCGTTCGGGCTCGATCCAGCGGCCACGGAAAAGTTGGGAGACGACTGGCTGCGAACTAACATTCCGGTTCCGCTGGAGCTCCACGAGTCACCGTATAGGAACTTGGGCCGGTCTCTCGCCAGCTACGTCGAGCAGTTCAGGGCCGACGGAAGAAATCGGGTCGTCACGATTGTCATTCCTGAGTTCGTCGTGGGCAAATTGCGGCATCAATTCCTGCACGGCCAGACGGCTCTCCTTGTGAAGAGGCATCTTCTGTTCGAGCCTGGAGTGGTCGTGGCCAGCGTTCCGTACCACCTCGGTACGCAACTACCCGACTGACAGACTAGGAAGCGATTCGACTCGACACGGATATGATCCCGGGTTTGCACACTTGAAGCCCCGATCGTGCTACCGCCCTGATGGGTCGGTGTCATTGGAATCTTGCGCCTCTAGTTCTTGAGTAACAGCCACGAAAGTGCAGGTAGAGCGATCGTCCAGGCCGTGCTTGAGGTGCAGTTAGGCATGCTGTCTGATCGTCGCGCGGCCCAAACGCGGCCCAAGTATCGGCGACTCGAGTTAGCTTAGCTTAGCTTAGCTTAGGTGGCGGAAAGGTCCTCTGAACCTGGACTCTCTCAATGGTGGCCCCAAACGGGATTTGAATCCGTGCTATCGCCTTGAATCGTCGGAGCGGAGTGTTTCGAGCATCTTCGAGCCGTTCTGAATAGTGACGACTAGCTGGGCGAACGCCTTCGGACGTTGGTGGCTGGCTTTGAATATTTGGGGTTCTGGCGCGGTCCAAACGCGACCCAAGGGTCTGAGACTGACCCGCGGTTTGATTCCTCGCTTCCCGAAGTCGATCTCTACGCCTCTGTTCTAGTGCGGTGGATTCATGTCCCCTCGTACTCTTGGTTGATCTTTCCCAATAACCCCGGCGTTGGCAGGCATGGACTCCATGCGCTGCCCCAGCTCGTTCCGCTTGAGCGCGTTCTTCCGATCGGGCGCCGATGCCCGGGAGCGCGAGGACTTCGCCTCCCCGGCGACCGCCAAGCGCGGCGCGGTAGGCCGAGGGATCAGGCCCCGCGCACGGCGTACAGGTGAAGCGAACCCTCGAGGCCGCGCAGATGGTGCTCACCCCGGTCTTCGAAGTCCAGGCTCGCGTCTCGGGCCAGCTCCGTGGTGGTCGCCGACACGAGGATCTCACCGGGCCCAGCCGCGGCCAGGATTCGAGCCGCTTTGTGGACCGTGAGGCCATGGATATCTTCATCGGCCACCTCGACCTCGCCGGTGTGCACGGCGGCCCGGGTCGTCAACCCGAGGTCCCAGGCCGCCCCTCGCAGGGCAACCGCGCACCGGATTGCCCGGCCGGCACCGTCGAATGTGGCGAGAACCCCATCCCCGGTTTGTTTCACCTCACGACCGCGGAATCGAGCCAGGGAGTCCCTCACCCGCTGCTCGTACGCAGTGATGAGGTCATCCCAGGCATGAGCGCCCATACGGCGGGCGGTCCCGGTGGAGTCGACGATGTCGGTGAATACGAGTGTTGCCAGCACTCGCTCGGTGAGCGCCCCCCGCGAAGGGATCCAACTGCGCGCTCCCATCCACTCAATCGTTACGGCGGGTTCGTCTCCCAGCACCCAGGCATCGTGGCCCGGTCTGATGTCGACTACGTCGCCGGCGCTGATGTCGAACTCGGTCCCGTCGTCCAAGACGACGTGGACCGTTCCCTTGAGGACATAGCCAACGTGGCGCGTCTGGCATGTCTCGGTGCCCACCACCGGCTGGACGTGTGTGGACCAGCGCCAGCCCGGCTGATGGGTGGTTTGGGCAACGGCGATCCCCCCGAGGCTGACGATCTCCGACCGGACGCTCTCGAGTTCGATGACGTCATCCGGAGTGGAGAAGCTGCGAACGTGTCTCTCTGGCAGCACTCGGCCTCCTATCTCGTTGAACAGAAGCATAGGCGTGGCCGAGCGATTGATGGTATGGCGATCGACCTCGGAGTTGGTGCGTTCCTCGAGGGATCTATTTTCGTACTTCACGCTGACAACCCCATGGTCTCTTCGCGGGAGTGGTCATTCACCGTCCGTAGCTCGGCTCAGCGGGTAGCCGGCCGCTTCCCAATCCGGCGCACCCTCGGCAAGTCTCTTTACTCTGTAGCCTTTGCTCTTGAGGTAGCGCGTTGCCTCTGGGGCTAGGGCACATAGTGGTCCCCGGCAGTAAGCGACGATCTGCTTGCTCTTGGGGAGCTCCTTGACACGTTTCTTGAGCTGATCCAACGGGATCGAAACCGCGTCCGGGATGTGACCGGCCTCGTACTCCTCCTGTGGTCGGACGTCGAGCACTACGAGCTTGTCCTTGCGTTTGATGCGCTTCCACAGCTCTTCTTTGTTCAACCCCTCGATTTCGTCACCGTCATCGCCGAGGTACTCGTGTACGAGACGCTCGATATCTCCGCGGGTTTCCCTGGCGATGCCTTGGAGCGCGCGCCAGAAACCGACCACATCGGGGGAGGCGAGCCGGTAGTAGACGAACGTGCCGTTTCGCCGAGGAGTAACGAGCCCGGCGTTCTTGAGAATCTGAAGATGCTGGCTCGTGTTGGCGATCGACTGATGGACCTCGTCGGCGAGTGACTCGACGCTGCGCTCTCCGTTGGCGAGCACGTCGATGATCTCGGCCCGTCGCCCGTTGGATAGAGCCTTGGCGACTTGGGCAAAGCCGTCGAACAGAGCCTCTTTGGCGGCGCGCGTGCTCATGAGGACATGGTAGGGGCAATCAATCGTTCACTTGAATGGTTTTCACGAAGATTTACGATCGCGTCGATCCCCGAAGTCGCGGTGATGATGGCGGCGGCTGCAGCTGCCGCCTGCAAGCTCCACAGGTCGGCGACCGACCCGAAGACAAGGGCTCCGGCTACGTACCCGGCGTCGCGCCACATGCGAAAGAAGCCGATGGCAGATGGCCGTCGGTCTTCGGGAGCGAGGTCGGCTGCCGCTGCTATCAGCGCCGGATAGGCGAGCGCAGTTCCGATACCCAGCGTCGCGGCCGAGACGAGTGCGGGCCCGATCTGCTGGGTGAAGGTGAAGCCGGCGAGTCCGGCGGCTTGTAGCAGCATCCCGGCACCGATGGGAGCGCGCCTGCCGACCCGGTCCGCCAGAGGCCCCGTGAACAACTGCAGAACGCCCCACACGATTGGGTAGGTTGCCGCGACTGCGGCGATCTGTGCGGTGGAGAAGTCGGCATTGGTGAGAAGCAACGGCAGTAGCGCCCAGGCGAACGCGTCGTTCGCGTTGTTGACGAGCCCTGTTCGAGCGCAGGTGCGAAGGAGACGGTCCCGGAACAACGGACGGACCTGTAGATGAGATCTGAGGTGCACGACGGTGTGGGTATCTCTGACGACCAGCGAACTCAGGAGCGCACCGCCGAAGACAATGAACAGACCCAGAACGAAGGGCTCCGGCCTAATCCCGAAGCGCTCGGCAAGAAGCCCGGATGCGAAGGCGGACAGCCCGACAGCGGCGTAGCCCGCGAACTCGTTGAGCCCCACCGCGCGGCCCCTTTCGTGGTCGCCCGCGAGCTGGATCTTCATCAGCACCGTCGTCGACCAAGTGAGTCCCTGATTGATCCCGAGCAGCAGGTTGGCCGCGATGACCCACGCCCACGACGGCGCCCACATCAGAAGCAGGGGCACCGGAAAGCCCACTAGCCATCCAACGATGAGGACGCGCCGGGGACCGAAGCGCTCGGCCAACAAGCCCGCGACGAGGTTGCTGGGCGCCTTGGCTAACCCGAAGGTCACCAGGAAGAGGGAAGTGGCAAGCCCCGATGAGAGACCGAACTCCCCTTCCGCTAGAAGGGGGACCAGGGATCGCTCCTGGCCCACGAGGGCTCCGACCAGGGCGTTGATCCCGATCAGGAGCGTGAACTGAGGGAGGTTCGCCAGGATCCCCCTCTCCAAGGTCTTCGCCATATCGACAATA
>JALZIO010000033.1 GCA_030860245.1 Actinomycetota bacterium
AGCTGGTTTCGCATCCATAGCCCCCGCCACAGAGGCCTCTCGTTGTGGCGGCCGCCTCATCATGTCCTGTCGCACGTACCCGCGCGCGACCATGGTGATGAAGTCATAGACGGCATCTTCGTCGGGAGCAAGCGGGCCCTGCCGGGAACCGCGCGATGACAGTCCGCGCTGGACAGCCTCGCATGCACCCCAATCCTCTTTGTTCGTAATGTCCCAGAATTCAGCCGCATAGGAAGGGTCGAATCCGTCTCGTTCGACCGCCTCGGGGGGAAACAGCCATTCGCACTCTATGAGGCTGCTGTCGGGTCCGAGCGGCTCGATGCGGTGCGTCATCAGGTAATCGGGGTGCGGGCTCAGCAACAGGTTGGGGAAATATCCAAAGTAGAGAACCTGGCGTCGTTGGGCTGGGTCCAAACCCCGAAGCGGGACCCCCAGGCTCTCGCCGGTCAGTGACATCGTGTCGGCGAAGTCCATCAACTCCATGGTTCCACCCGCCCAGGCGCCATCAGGATGGACGTTGTACCCGCTGTCCGGCGGCGTCACGCGACAAAGCTCCGGGTGGATCTGGGGGCAGTGGTAACACTCGTGGTAGTTCTCGACAATGATCTTCCAGTTCGACTGAATCACGTACTCGTGACGAACGGCGCTGATCAGTCTCTCCGGCTCGTAGGGAGTAATGAACTCCCCGAGATTGCCGACGTGCTCGGCAAAGCCCGGCGCATCACCAGAGATGTTCACGAAGACCCATCCGTGCCACTCTTGGACCTGCACCGTCTGAAGGGGATAGTCGGCGCGATCGAAACCGGAGCGATCTCCGAAATGAGGTGCCCCTTTGAGCTCCCCATCGAGGCCATAGACCCATGCGTGGTACGGGCAACGGATGACCCGAGCGGTGTCACAGACCCCGGTCGGCAGCAACTCGTGACCGCGGTGGCGGCAGACGTTGAAGAAGGCACGGAGTTCGTCCCCTTCGTCCCTGACCAACAGGACGCTTTCAGCGCCTACTTTTACGGCTTTCCGGTCCCCCCGGTGCGGCAGATCGAGAGAGCGGCCGACGCAGACCCAGGAGCCGGCGAAGAAGTTCTCCTTTTCCCAACTGAACACATCTTCAGAGATGTACGCCTCGGCCGGCAGGGTGAAGCTCTGCCCGAAAGGCTCCAAAGTTCGCATCACCGTCTGTGGGACGGGAGCCATTGAATTCGCCATGCCGCACCTCGCTTTCGCTCTGGGTACCAACCGACGGCGCGAGTGCGCCCACAGGAGACGTAACCGCAGCCGTGATCGAAGGATCCATAATATGCTGGAACGGTGACATGACCGGTCCAGGCCACCAGGCCATTAGGGTCAGATCAATGCCGAGGGGAGAGTCATTGGCGCACCCAAAAGAACGATTCACGTCCTACGGTTGGATGAAACGGCGTGATTTCCTTCGCAGATCGGCCGCCGCGGCGGCGGCGGTGTCTGGTGCGGGCTTACTGGCTTCCTGCGGCGACAGCGGGGGCGGCAACGGCGCAGGCGGTTCGGCTATCGAGGTGGCCAGCCCCGACAACCCCGTCACGCTCCCGGTCTCCGAGGACAACCCGCCCATAGACTCCAACCTGGAGCCGGAGGCAGGGCCACTAAAGGTCTTCAACTGGAACGACTACCTCTGGACCAAAGTCACCAAGGAATTCGGCAAAGAATACGGCGTGGATGTCGAGATCTCGACCTTCTACAACATGCAGGAATCGGTCGCCAAGCTTCGTACGGGCCAGGTCGCGTTCGACGTCTACTTCCCCACGATTGATGTCCTGCCCAAGATGGTCGCCGGAGGCCTTCTTCAGCCACTCAACCACGACTACATCCCCAATCTGAAAGCCAACGTCTGGCCCGAGCTTGCCGATCCGTTCTACGATCGGGGGCCCAACTACTCGGTGCCCTACGTCGTGTACTCGACGGGAATTGCCTGGCGCAAGGACATGGTGACCGAGAGCATTGTGGCGAGATCCAACCCTTACGACGTGTTCTGGGACTCGCAGTATTCCGGCAAGATCGGCATCTACGACGACTACCGCGAGGCCATCTCGATGGTGTTGTTGAGAAACGGCATAGAGAACATCAATACGGGGAGTTCCAAGGCACTCAGCCTCGCAGAAACTCAGCTCAAAGAGATGGCCGACAAGGTCAACATCCGCACCACCATCGACGGCGCCTACTCGAAGCTGCCGGAGGGACAGTTCGCCGTTCATCAGTCGTGGTCGGGCGATATCATCGCCGGTCCCTTCTACATGCCCGGAGATGACTACGGGGACCCGGATGGGCTTCTCCAGTTCTGGTGGCCGGCGGGGGAAGGTGTGGTGGGCAACGACAGCATCACCATTCCAAAGAACGCCAAGAACCCCGTTCTCGCGCACCACTTCCTCAATTATCTGCTCGACAACAAGGTCGCTCTGAAGAACTTCAGCTGGGTCGGCTACCAGCCGCCGGTGGAGGCAATGGACCCGGATAAGCTCGTGCAACAGGGCTACGTCGTACCCAACCTAAAGAGCGCCATCCTCGAACGCGAGGCCCTCGACTCGCCCATTCAGCCGCTGGCGCTGACGCCCAGCGTCGACCAGAGGTGGCAGGAAGCATGGTCCAGCTTCAAGTCGGGCGTCTAGTCAGGAACCGGCGCCGAGTGGGTGAGAGATGTGAATAATGTACACTCATCGCCCACTCGGCGGAAGTCGCGCGGTGAAGGTCGGTGGTTGTGGCCTTCGTTTGCATTTCCCGGTCTCGTATGGCTGATCTTGCTGTTCGTGGTTCCCTTCTATGCCATCCTCTCGGTTGCGATGGGCCGGCTCGACCCCATCTTCGGCGCCGCCGTCCCGGAGTGGAACCCTCTGAAATGGGATCCCTCGTCCTTTGGAGAGGTACTGAACAGCAGCACGATCCAGGTGTTTGGCCGAACGTGCGGATTCATTGCGGCGGCAGGAGCTCTGTCCCTGTTGATCGGGTATCCGGTCGCCTACTACATCTCGCGCCATGGTGGCCGTTTCAAGACGGCACTGCTGGTCCTGTTGATAGCTCCGTTCTGGATCAGCTACTTGATGCGAATGCTCGCGTGGGTGAACCTGCTGCAGGACGACGGCTACGTGAACCGGGCCCTTATGTTCCTTCAGATTCTCGACCGGCCCAAGAGCTGGCTGGCGGGGGAATCACTGACCGTCATTCTGGGCCTCGTCTACGGCTACGTTCCCTTCTTGATCCTTCCGCTGTACGGAGCACTGGACCGAATAGACAAACGTTTGCTGGAAGCGGCCCGGGATCTCGGCGCAAGCCCGGCCAAGACGTTTCGCCGGGTGACTCTGCCTCTGAGCAGGCAGGGGATACTCGCCGGCACCGTGATAATTCTGCTGCCCATGTTCGGCGACTACTACACCCAGGACCTCTTGTCGAACGTACCAAGCACAACTATGACGGGCAACCAAATCGCCTTCTACCTGACTGCTCAAAGCGGAGGGAACCGGGGAGCGGCCCTGGTTATCCTGTTGTCGGCGGCTGTAAGCGTGCTGATGATCTACTACCTCATC
>JALZIO010000056.1 GCA_030860245.1 Actinomycetota bacterium
AGCAGGAGGGACGCTTCTTTCACGGGTACTATGATCATCACTGCTTCCTACCCTTATACGTCTTCTGCGGCGACGAGTTGCTGGTGGCCTACCCCTTAACCAAGTGTGGTTCGAGGCGTGAACCTTACGAAGGCGAGTGAAAAACTCGAAATCTCCCCGCGTTTCCGGCACATTGGATCGACCTACACAGATCCCATGTTCGAGCCCACGAGGAGATTTCGAGTGAAGACGATTCCACACCGACACCACGCCGCCGGCAAGCGCAAAATCCGACGGCGGCTCGCCCGACCGGTCACCTCGCCCTCGCCCGAGCCGGTCTTCACCGCAGCGAATATCCACTACGAGGTCGCCACCAAGACCCAGGCCATCGCCCCCGGCGGGATCGGTGCCATGCAACTCCTGGTGCGGAAACTCGGCCTGGCCGAGGCCATCGACGACCGGCTCCACCTCCTCAAGATCCACCTCCCGTACCACGAGAGTGACCACGTCCTGAACCTCGCCTACAACGCGCTGTGCAATGGCACCTGCCTCGACGACATCGAGCTGCGGCGCAACGACATCGTCTTCCTCGACGCCCTCGGCGCCGACCGCATCCCCGACCCCACGACCGCGGGTGACTTCTGCCGCCGTTTCTCCGCCGAGGACGTCGAGACCCTCCAGGACGTCTTCGATCAAATCCGGGTCAAGGTCTGGCAACAGCAACCGCCCGACTTCTTCGCCGAGGCCGTCCTCGACGTCGATGGCACGCTCGTTCCCACCGGCGCGTCCTGCAAGCAGGGCATCGATATCGCCTACGACGGGACCTGGGGCTATCACCCGTTGATCGTCTCCTTGGCGAACACCGGCGAGGTGCTCAGCATCGTCAACCGACCTGGCAACCGGCCCTCTCACGAAGGCGCCGCCGAGCAGCTCGACCTGGCGATCCTGCTCTGCCGCGACGCCGGCTTCCGCCGCATTTACCTCCGCGGCGACACCGACTTCACCCAGACCAAGCAGCTCGACGCCTGGGACGCCGAGGGGGTGACATTCCTCTTCGGCATCGACGCCATGCCCAACCTCAAGACGCTGGCCGAGGGCCTGCCCGCGTCGGGCTGGGCCGAGCTGCAACGGCCACCGCAACACACGGCCAAGGGGAAGCCCCGGAGCCGCCCCGAGAAGGTCAAGGACCGGATCGTCCGCGAGCGCGGGTTCAAGACGTTGACCCGCCTCCGCGAGGATGTGTCCGAAATCGCGTACCGACCGACGGCCTGTCAGCGGACGTACCGGCTGATCGTCGTCCGCCAGACGATCCGGGTAGAGGAGGGTCAGACGCGGTTGTTCGACGAGATCCGCTACCGGTTCTACCTGACCAACGACCGTGCGGGCGCGTGCCGGGAGTTGGTGTTCACGGCCAACGATCGGTGTGACCAGGAGAACCTGATCGCGCAACTCAAAGGGGGCGTCCACGCGCTGCGTGCGGCGGTGGATAACCTGGTGAGCAACTGGGCCTATATGGTGATGACGGCGCTGGCGTGGAGCCTGAAAGCCTGGTTCGCACTCTCGGTCCCGGAGCATCCCCGGCACAAGGAGTCGCACCGGGCGCAGAAGCGTGGGTTGTTGCGGATGGAGTTCAAGCGGTTCGTTAACACGATCATCCTGATGCCGTGCCAGATCGTCCGGGGTGGACACCGGCTGCTGTATCGGCTGCTGTCGTGGAACGAATGGCAGGGTGTATTCTTGCGGACGGTTTATGCGTTGCGTTGTTGAATGACGAGAGGAGAGAAGCCGGGATCTGGACGTCCCGGCCCACCGAGGCACTATGAGCCGCGAGGCAGAGGGGTGGTGACGATGAGGCGAATCAGGTCGTGAAGTAACGGGGCAGCAAGGCCCGAACGATCGGCGTCCGTACCCGTGCATAGGAGGCCCGGTCAGAATGCAGGGCCAAAACCTCGCTTGGTTAAGGTCTAGGGTCCACCCTAAGCGACATAGCTGAGCATGTCAGAATCCCTCGGGAAAGTCGAGCGTCGAGCGGGCGGTTACATGGGATACCC
>JALZIO010000061.1 GCA_030860245.1 Actinomycetota bacterium
CGACCGCCGTGTGATAGGTCCGGCGCGCCTTTCGCCGTGTCTCGTCGAGCGGCCACAACCAGGCGAGGTCGAGATGAGCATGCCCCGTCAGGGCGACCTCGCCGACCTCCGGGTAGCGCGACCGCAGTTCACCGAGGTCGTCGTCGAGACGGTCGGCAGCCCCGATCAGAGCCGTTCTCTGAAGGTCCGTGAGGCCTGCGGGATGAGCTTCGAGGTCCGGCGGGGGTTCCCAGATCTCGAGCATCTCCCGGCTTTGAGCGCTTCGGGCAAGGTACTCGGGCGTGTCGGTGGGCCACTCGATGGAGGCAAAGGCGCGTTCGGCGCAATCAAGCAACGACGGGACGATCTCGCCCGGCTCCAACACGCGTGCCGCATCCCCCACGAGGGTGAACGTCCGTTCGAGGCGCTCGAGCGCGGCGTCCGGCCATACGATCGCGGCGCGCGCAAGCCGCGCGCCCCGGTTGGGGACCCCCAGGGGCAGGCGCGCCACCGCCTCGCACGACACCGAAAAGGCGGCTCCTTTGAGCGGATACCGCCCGTGATAGGGATCGAGACCGAACGACTCTTGCCCGCCATCCTTGTAAGCGATGACGATCAGGCCCTCGCCGCCGAGGTCGAGATCAAGGCGGGTTTCGCCCACGGGCCATTCGTCGGGAACCTGCACCTCCAGATGCTCGAAGAATGACACGCCTTCGAGCTTGGGCCACGGCGCGCCGAGCGCCAGTGGCTCGCCGTTGAAGCTCCATTCGTCCAGGCTCACATAAGCCCGATCGCGCCAGAAGGCAAGCTCGTCGGTGCGCACCCGCAGCCGGTGCAACCGTTGCTCGGTCGTCAAAGTCAAGCTCTACTCCTCCCCTACCCCGTTGCGCTTGATGACTTCGGCGTACCAGCGAGCGCTCTGTTTGGGTGTGCGGGTCTGCGTCCCGTAGTCGACGAACACGATGCCGAAGCGCTTGGCGTACCCAAACGACCATTCGAAGTTGTCGAGGAAGGACCACACGAAGTAACCCCGCAGGTTGACGCCATGCTCGATGGCCGCATGGGCAGCTCGAAAGTGTCCGTCAAGGAACTCGACCCGCTCCCAATCGTCCACATCGCCTTCGGGGTCGACATAGTCATAGAAGGCAGCGCCGTTCTCGGTGATGTAAACCGGCAGTTCCGTGTACTCGGAGTCGAGGCGCTCCAACAAAGCAGTCATGGTCTGGGGCTCGATGGGCCATCCCATTGCCGTCGTGTCCCCCTCGGGAGGCAGGACGACTAAACCTCGATCCGGGTCATTCGGGTCCGCCGCAACGCGGCTGCCGAAGTAGTAGTTCACACCGAGCCAATCGATTTCGGTCGAGATGGTGCCGAGATCACCGTCATGGACGAACGAAAAATCGCTCACCGGTGCGTAGTGCTCGATCATGTCCTGCGGGTATCGACCGCGGAATATCGGATCCAGGAACAGGCGGTTGGCGTTGCCGTCGACCCGGGCTGCGGCCCTGGCATCGGCCGGATCGTCACTAGCCGCTCGGGCGGGCGTGAGATTGAGCGTGATTCCCAGCTGGGCATGGCCCGAACCGATCGAGCGCATGGCTTCGATGGCGCTGCCGTGAGCGAGCAGAAGATGGTGGGTGGCGGCAAGTGCCTGTGCCTCGTCGGCGATGCCTGGGGCATGCTTGCCGGTGCCGTAACCCATCCACGCCGACACCCATGGTTCGTTCAGAGTGAGCCACATTGGCACCTGGTCCCCCAGCGCCTCGAAGACAACGGCGGCGTACTCAGTGAAGCGTCCGACGATGGCCCGGTCCGGCCATCCGCCCGCATCCTGCAGAGGCTGGGGCAGATCCCAGTGATAGAGGGTCAGGCATGGAATGATCGATCGCCGGTTGAGCCCGTCCACGAGGCGGCGGTAATAGTCAAGACCCGCCTGGTTCACCGGGCCGCGGCCCTCGGGTTGGACTCTCGGCCAGGCAACCGAAAACCGGTATGCCCGCAGGCCCAGCTCGGCCAGGAGGTCGAGGTCGTCGTCGAGCCGGTGGTACTGGTCGTCGGCGATATCACCGGTGTCGCCGTGCCACGTCTTGCCCGGTGAGTGGCTGAAGGTGTCCCAGATGGACGTCCCGCGACCGTCCTCGGTCACCGCCCCCTCGACCTGATACGCCGCCGTGGCGGAGCCCCACAAGAACCCGTCTGGAAACTTCACCTGCACCTGAATCAACTCCCTTTCCCGCAACCTCGAAGAGGAATGACGGTAGCTTCTTCTACACCTGTAGTTAACTGCAGTAACGTAGAGGAAAGGTTCTCAATTTCGTCGCTATGAGTGGAGGGACGATGCAAAGACGTCGGTACGGTTGGCTGTGTCTGCTGGTGAGCTCGGTTCTCCTGCTGTCGGCCTGCGCCGGCGGAGAGGTCGGCGAAGGTGGTGACGGTGGTGGTGACGGCGCAACCGAAGAAGAAGGAGGCGGAGAGGTCTCCGTAGCGGCGGTGTGGACGGGCAGTGAGCAGGAGAGCTTCGAAGCCGTTCTTGATGCGTTCACCGAGGTCAGTGGGGTCGAGACAAGCTACCAGTCAAGCGAGGACCTCGGGACGTTCCTGGGG
>JALZIO010000072.1 GCA_030860245.1 Actinomycetota bacterium
GGCAGGAGCAGGTCAGCGCGTGCTTCATTCTGTCGGTCGAAGATCATATGCAATCGATTCTCAACTGGTACGTCGAAGAGGGCACGATCTTCAAGGGTGGGTCCGGATCGGGCATCAACCTTTCCCCGATCCGTTCTTCGAAAGAGAAACTGAGCTCCGGGGGCGGCGCGTCCGGGCCGGTATCCTTCATGCGAGGAGCCGATGCGTCCGCCGGCACCATCAAATCGGGTGGCGCCACCCGGCGCGCCGCAAAAATGGTTGTGCTCAATGCCGATCACCCAGACGTGCGGGACTTCATCTGGTGCAAGGCGCTCGAGGAGAGAAAGGCGCGCGCCTTGCGGAGTGCGGGTTTCGATATGGACCTGGACGGCAGTGACTCCCATTCGATCCAGTACCAGAACTCGAACAACTCCGTACGCGTGACAGACGAATTCATGGAGGCTGCACTCGAGGGACGGGATTGGTATTTGACTGCAGTAACGACCGGCGAGACGATCGAAACGGTTCCGGCCGGGGACCTGTTGAGCGAGATAGCTCAGGCGGCGTGGGAATGTGCAGACCCCGGCTTCCAGTACGACACGACGATAAACGACTGGCACACGTGCCCCAGCTCGGGCCGCATCAACGCGTCCAATCCCTGCAGCGAGTACCTCCACGTGGATGACTCTTCTTGTAATCTCGCGTCGCTCAACCTGATGAAGTTCGTGGACGACGACGATCGATTTGACATCGAGGCCTTCAAGCACGCCGTCGGGATCATGTTCATTGCGCAGGAGATCTCGGTGGGTTTTGCCTCCTATCCGACCGAGAAGATCACACAGAACTCACACGACTTCAGACAGCTCGGTCAGGGGTATGCAAACCTGGGTGCTCTGCTGATGTCGCAGGGTGTGGCGTACGACTCCGATGAGGGGCGTTCATGGGCCGGCGCCATTACCGCCCTCATGACCGGTCATTGCTATGCGACATCGGCCCGGCTTGCCGCAAGGTTGGGTGCTTTCAAGGCCTACGGTCAGAATGCCAAGCCGATGCTTAGGGTGATGGACAAGCACCGGGCTGCGGCGTCCAAGATCCCGGCAGGTCAGGCGCCTTCCGAGATGGTGGAGGCCGCAAGGCAGACGTGGGACGAAGCCGTGGCGCTCGGCGAGATCCACGGTTATCGCAACGCTCAGGCCACGGTGCTTGCTCCCACCGGGACGATCTCCTTCATGCTCGACTGCGACACGACCGGCATCGAGCCGGACCTGGCGCTGAAGAAGATGAAGAAGCTCGTGGGCGGGGGCACCATGTCGATCGTCAACCAGACCGTGCCCCGCGCGCTCAGAAAGCTGGGCTACGACGAATCACAAATCGCGGACATTGTCGCTTACATCGACGAGAACTCGCATGTGGTCGGCGCGCCGCATCTCGCCGAGGAGCATCTCTCGGTTTTCGATACGGCGATGGGCGACCGTTCGATCCACCACATGGGCCACATCAAGATGATGGCGGCAGTCCAGCCGTTCATCTCGGGGGCCATAAGTAAGACGGTCAATATGCCCGAACAGGCGACGGTGGAAGAGGTCGAACAGGTGTATGTGGAAGGATGGCGCCTGGGCCTCAAGGCGCTTGCCATCTATCGCGACAACTGCAAGGTCGCCCAACCGCTGGCGGCGTCGAAGAAGACCGAACCGACCACGCGCGAGGCGGGCGTCGTGGCTCAGCCGTCACCGATACGACGGCGACTGCCTCGGGTGCGCCGGTCGATGACGTTCAAGTTCCGGGTTGCCGACACGGAGGGTTACTTGACGTCCGGCGAATTCGACGATGGCAGCGTGGGTGAGATCTTCCTGCGAGTCGCCAAGCAGGGCTCGACGTTGGCCGGGATCATGGACGCCCTTGCGATCTCTGTTTCGATGGGATTGCAGTACGGCGTGCCGTTGTCCGCCTACGTCAAGCAGTTCACCAACACGCGGTTCGAGCCGTCCGGCATGACCGACGATCCCGACTTCAGGCTGGCGACCTCGATCTTGGACTATGTCTTCAGGCGGCTCGCACTGCAGTACCTCACGCCTGGAGAGCGTCATGCCCTCGGCATCAGGACCTCCGGCGAGCGGCAGTCAGAGATCGAAGGCAAGCTAGATTCTCCGGAGTCGCCGAAGGGCAACGGCAACGGCAATGGCCACCCGAAACCCGAAGCAGCCGGTGCCTCCGAGGCAGGAAGCGGCGTGATCGTGCTTGGGCCGGTGGCCGACGCCCGGACGGATTCTCTGCCGATGTGTGGAACCTGCGGAACGTTGATGCAGCCTGCCGGTTCATGCTTCGTCTGTACTGCGTGCGGCTCTACGAGCGGCTGTTCCTAGTCATGAAACTCTCGAGTTGCACAGAGTGTGGGGCCGAGTTGAGGCTCGTCCCCACACTCTGTCCCCTCTGTGGTGCAGAGATCAAAAGGGAAGCGGCCTCTTTCGATCAGTGGCAGGTCGACCATTACCAGGCCGAAGTGAGGCGCCTACGCGGCGAGCTGGCGCGTGACGACCGGAAGCACAGAGGCTCCGCCCTGGTCATAGCTACAGAGGAAGGCTGACGGCGGGTGCGCTGCCCCTACTGCAGCAACGAAGAGGACAAGGTGGTGGATTCCCGTCTCACAGAGGAAGGCCGCAGCATCCGGCGCCGGCGCGAATGCCTGACCTGCGGACGGAGATATTCCACCTTCGAACGGGCCGAGGAGGTGCCGATCCTTGTGCGCAAGCGCGACGGCGCCGAGGAGCCGTTTCAGCGGACGAAGATCACCGAGGGCATCCGCAGGGCGTGCAAGAACCGTCCCGTGTCGGTGGCCGAGATCGATGCGCTGGCGGAGGATATCGAGGAGGGGATGAGGACGGGTTCGAGACGCCCGATGCCTTCTTCGGAGATCGGGCGCGAGGTGCTGGAGCGTCTGCGCGACCTAGACGAGGTCGCCTATCTGCGATTCGCCTCCGTTTATAAGGACTTCCAGGAGCTCGACGATTTCGAACGCGAGCTCGGACTCGTGCTCCGCAAGGTAGCGCCTGCGCCATCGCCTGGCGCCGATTTGCCCTAGTGAGGATCCCAGCTGTCCTTCTGGACCCTGATCTCCCTCTGCCCAGATACGCCATGCCCGGCGACGCCGCCCTGGACCTTCTTGCGAGGGAGGACCTGACCCTGCCTCCCGGGGAGCGCGCGGTCGTGCCGACAGGAGTGGCGCTTGCGCTTCCGCCGGGCTATGCCGGGTTCGTGCAGCCGCGTTCGGGCCGGGCGCTGCACGAAGGCCTGGGGGTGGCCAACGCCCCCGGACTGATCGACTCGGGCTACAGGGGCGAGATCAAGGTGATAGTGGTCAACCTCGATACCGAAGCCCCGGTGCTGGTGAAGCGCGGCGAGAAGGTAGCCCAGCTCGTCGTCCAGAGGGTCGAGAACGTCCAGCTGGAGGTGTCCGACCGGCTGCCGCCCTCGGACCGGGGCGAGGGAGGGTTTGGCAGCACCGGCCGCTGAGGCGGACCCGCCTCGTTCTGGATCGACGGCCGTGCGCGACGAGGATAAACTCGTGGGCCACTGCGGGCATAGTTCAGTTGGTAGAACGCCACCTTGCCAAGGTGGAGGTCGCCGGTTCGAGTCCGGTTGCCCGCTCTCTCTGGTCTCGAGGCGTCGGCCGGTTGAATCGACCCGAAGGCCGTCTCGCCGAACACAGGGAGGATGTAGGCCCTGAGGCGGCCCTTGACATTCAGACGGGTCCGATCCCGCACATTCGCCTTGGTCTCCACCCTCGCCTCCGCGTACTCTCCGAGGGTGATACGTCCGAGCCGCGGGTTGGCCCATCCCCGCGCCGTTTGTCGGTTCCCATCGAGGCCAGGAAGGCTCGAGCGTCGCTCTTGCGAGCAAAGCTCTTGGCGCCGCGTGCTCCCCGCCGGATTCGTGATAGCGCGCCCGCCACCTGCCGCGGTGCTCGCGGATGCCAGCCACTCGCGGTGTTCCTCCGGTTTCAATAACAAGGTGAACTTGCGGTCCTCCGGCTGCAGGGGCTCGGCCTTGAGGCCCTCTATGCCGCCGACGAGGAACTCGTCGCGCCATGCCTGGAGGCGGTGAACCTCGACGCGCAGCTCACGACTCAGCTCGTCGAGGCTCTCACCCCGCAGCAGGCGAACGACCGCGTCGCCCCTTCTTTCCCGCCGACCACCGCTCCTCCCTCTCGGGCTTGGACGCCACCGCTGACCTCTCCATCGCCATTCAGGACATCCCTATTGTCGGGTGTCAGATGGAATCAATCTCGGTGGGACGCACCAGGTCTCCTTCGACGTGACGTGGACGGCCGTTGGACCGTTGGTCATAACCGTCAATGGGAAGGGAAGCAAGAGGAAGCAACGTGAAGCGACCGCGACCGGTCAGGTGACCTTCGACGGTGACGTCCTCGTCAACGGCGAGGCCAATCACCCGACCCGGCCGGTCGCGTTCATCCGCGTCGACACAGAGAAGTAACGCGCCGACCGAGGATCCTATTTGGTGCTTTTTCGGCGCTCCTCGTTCAACATGTCCAGGATCTGTGTCTTCACCTCTGACGGCTGTTCTGCAACCGCTTTCATGATGTCTGTGTAGCTCAGATGCAACTGCCTGACGACCAGTCGCAGAAACTTTGGATCGTTGATGACCTGGCGCGCCAACTCCTCTTTGGGATTCGACCTTTTGGTTCTTGGGGCACTCGACCCGCCGAGGCTTGTGACGCGAGCGTAAAAGAGGCCGAGGACTGCGAGCATCGCTCCGATGATCAGAGCGACGATGGCCACGAACGGGTTTGTGCTCGTCAAGCCGAGGAGTGCAATCAGGACGATCACGACACCGAGGCAAATGACGGTGATCCGCAGGATGAGGTCGGGATTTAGCTGCTGCCCCGTGGCCGCCTGCTGGTCGGTGTCCGATTGTTCGGAGGTCGCTGGCTGGTCGGAGTCCGTCTGCTGGTCCGTGCCGGCCTGCTGGTCCGTGCCGGCCTGCTGGTCGGTGCCCGTCTGCCCGTCTTCCACACGCCCACCCTCCATCGTGCAATCCTATCGCCGGCATGCCGCATTGACACGGCACCTCATTCTGGGCGCGGGCCTGTCCGGGATATCGGAACAGGTAGTCTGCCGGGGATTTCAAGAGGGCTCGGCATATCCTTTCGGTTCTTGTGAGCGACATAGCCATGCCGGGGCCCCATGTGGGCGAGCAGGACATTACCTTCCGTGTTGCCGATGCCGACAGGCGTTTTGCCCAGGTCGCCCTGGTCCAGGAAATCGAGCGTCCCCGGGTCGGGCCGGAGTTTGCTCTCGACGAGAGAGCGACCTGGATCCTGAGGTGGCGGCGCCCTCCGGCCCTGCGAATGGAGTACAAGCTCAACCTGGTGCATCGGGATGGGGGCGCCGAGAGTGTGTGCGACCCGGCGAATCCCCTTCGGGCCTCGGGCCCCTTCGGCGACAAGTCGGTTCTCGAGCTCCCCGGTTGCCAGCGCCCGGACTGGCTCGACGCCGACCCTCCGTCCTCGGGATCCGTGATCGAAACTTCCGTGGAATCCGCCCATCTGGGCGGACGCGTCCGTGTGCGGCTGTGGAGGCGGGAGGGATGGAACGAGCCCAGGTCGCTTCCGCTGCTGGTTGTGCACGACGGCCCCGAGTACGAGGACCACGCAAGCCTCATTGTCATGCTCGAGCACATGACTGCTCGGTCGGAGTTGCCGCCGATGCAGGCGGCGCTACTGGCGCCGCTCGATCGGAGCGAGCATTACTCTCCGTCCACGACTTACTCGCGCGCCCTGATCGAAGAGGTGCTGCCCCAACTCGAGAGGATCTCCCCGTCTCCACCCGGCAATAGGATGCGCATAGGGATGGGGGCCAGCCTCGGTGCTCTTGCGATGCTGCACGCGCACCGGCTCCATCCGGATGTTTTCGGGGGGCTCTTTCTGCAATCCGGAAGCTTCTTTTCCGAGCGGCTGGATGACCAGGAGTCATGGTTGGGGAGATTCGGAGACATCACCCGATTCATGAACGAAGTCAGGGCGGACACGACATGGACTTATCCGATGAAGATCGAGATGACCTGTGGGAGCGTCGAGGAGAACCTTGTCAACAACAGGGCCACAGAAGCGGCTCTGGGTGCCCAGGGTTATGAGGTTGCGCTCCACGAACATCCCGATGCCCACAACTGGGTGTCGTGGCGCGACACCTTCGACCCGTTCCTCGTGGACTTTCTCGGGGCCGCGTGGGGATGAGACGAAAGCGAAGGACATGATGAACTCATGAGACGGGAACAAATTGCATTGTTTTCGCCTGCGATGGAGGGAAGCGGAGACGTGGTGGCTTACGGTGACTACGGTCGCCCTGTGCTGGCGTTCCCATCGGAACAGGGGAGCGCCACCGACTACGAGGATCGCGGGATGGTTGATTCCATCGCATGGCTCATCGAAGAGGGACGAACGAAGCTCTACTGTGTCGGCACCTACGATGCTTCGAGTTGGATGGCGGCGCATCTGTCATTGGAGGAGCGTGCTCGAGAACACGGCAAATACGAGGATTGGATCCTGAACCAGGTCGTGCCTTGGATTGTTGAGGATTGTTCGGGGCGCGCCGACATCGTCACGAACGGATGCAGTTTCGGCGCATATCATGCAGTTAACTTTGCCTTGAAGAGGGCGGATCGGTTCCCGCTGGCGATCGGTCAGAGCGGATCTTACGACATTTCGAATTTGGGTCCGGGGGATGGGGGAGACACCTTCTACTTCAACAATCCCATCTCCTACATGACCAACCAGCAGGGGGACCCGCTGAGGTGGCTGCGCGACCACGCGTACGTTGTGCTCGTCTGCGGACAGGGGCAATGGGAAGACACCACAGGATCACTGGACTCGACTCTGGCATTCCAGCGAGTGCTCGCCGACAAGGGGATTTCCCATGAGATGGATCTATGGGGAAACGACGTCCCGCACGATTGGCCGTCGTGGCGATCTCAGTTCGCCCATCATCTTCAGAGGTTCTGCTGATGAATCGGAACCATGTCATAGGGCTGCTGCTCGGAACGGAGGAGGACTGGCCGTCGGCGTTCGAAGCGCTCTTTGCTGCGCTTGGCCCAGAGATGGCACACGGGGGCAAAACTCACACCTTCGACGTCGAGCGCATAACAACCGAGCCTTTCAGGCTGCGAGCCGTTCCCCGGTATTCGCTCGTCATCGACAGGCTGGCGCACTGGTACTGGGTTCCTCGCGAGTGGCTCAAGAAGGTGGCGCTCATGGATGACGTCTACCTTATGAACAACCCGTTCACCTTCCAGGCGATGGAGAAACACGCGGCCTACTGCGCCATGATTCGGCTTGGTTTCAACATCCCTGAGACATGGATGATTCCCCATAAGACTCCGCCGGAGAATGAGCGCTTCCCCTATACCGCGGCCAAGTACAACCTGCCCTTCCGGCTCAAAGACATCGCCCAGGAGATCGGCTACCCGCTTTACATGAAGCCCTTTGCCGGTGGCGGATGGGTTGGCGTGACGCGGGTGTCCGATGACGAGGAGCTCAACCGGAGCTACGACGAGTCCGGGCAGCGCCTGATGCATCTCCAGGCGGCAGTCGAGGACTTCGATTCCTTTACCCGGTCGATCAATGTGGGCGCCGAGACACTCGTTACCCGCTACGAACCGTCCAAGCCCTATCACGACCGTTATCAGGTAGACCACGCTTTTCTCAACGGAGAGCTCGGTGAGGAGGTCGAAACTATCAGCAAGGTCGTAAGCGCCTTCTTCAGGTGGGATTACAATTCATGTGAGACGATCATCAAGGACGGTCAGGTAAGTCCGGTCGATTTTGCAAATGCGTGCCCCGAAACCTCGATGATCAGCCTGCACTACTACTTTCCGTGGGCGATCAAGTCGCTCGTCAAGTGGTCGATCTTTTGCATGGTGACGGGTCGGAGGATGCCTGTCGACCAGAACACCGCAGACTACTTCGCTATTGCCGACTCAGAAGAGCTTAGCTATTCCGAGAAGCTAACTTGCTATCGTGAGCTGACGAACTCTCATTTTCAAGCTGAGGCCTATGAGGAGTTCTGCTCGGATCATCTTGCTCACGTTGACGAAGTCATGGTGAATTACATCGAGAGCGACGCATTCGATCGATTGCTGATTGACACAGTGAAAGCGGCGTTCCCTTCCACGGAGCATGACGCGTTCATCGCACATTACAGGGGTATGTTGGCGGGGTGGGCAAGGGATCAGCGCGCCGCGGCTTGAACGCAGGGCTCCCCGGGTCGCGCGCGGTGACAACCTTCGGATGACCCGCAGTTCCGCTTAGACTTTGCTCGCTCGATCG
>JALZIO010000084.1 GCA_030860245.1 Actinomycetota bacterium
CCTCAACGCCGGTGAGAAAGTGGCGATCTTGGTGGGGGCCGGGGCTCTCGGAGCAACCGACGAGGTGATCGAGATCGCCGATCTACTTGGCGCCGGTGTGGCGAAAGCTCTCTTGGGTAAGGCTGCCCTGCCCGACGACCTGCCGTTCGTGACTGGATCGATCGGATTGCTCGGGACCAAGCCGAGCTGGGAGCTCATGACGGGCTGCGACACCTTGTTGATGATCGGGACCAGCTTCCCCTATTCCGAGTTCCTTCCTGAGGAAGGTCAGGCGCGCGGGGTGCAGATCGACATCGACGCACGCATGCTGGGAATCCGCTACCCCACGGAAGTGAATCTCGTCGGAGACAGCGCGACGACACTTCGGCAACTCATCCCGCTCCTCGAGAAGAAGAATGATCGCTCGTGGCAGGACGAAGTGGTCGAGAACGTGACCCGGTGGTGGCAGGTGCTCGAGGCGCGCGCGATGAATAGCGCCAACCCTCTCAACCCCCAGCGCGTCTTCTGGGAACTCTCGTCTCGTCTGCCAGATAATGCGATCCTTGCCGCCGACTCGGGATCCGCCGCCAACTGGTACGCCCGCGACATCAAAATGCGACGAGGGATGAAGGCTTCTCTGTCCGGCACTTTGGCGACCATGGGACCCGGCGTCCCGTACGTGATCGCGGCTAAGTTCGCTTATCCCGATCGCGTCGCGATCGCGATGGTGGGAGACGGCGCCATGCAGATGAACGGTCTCAACGAGCTTCTCACGATCGGCAAGTACTGGAAGACCTGGGGCGACCCGCGTCTCATCGTCCTCGTGCTCCATAACGGAGACCTGAACCAGGTCACTTGGGAGCAGCGGGCGATGGAAGGTGACCCGAAGTTCGAGAGTGCTCAGGACGTCCCCCACTTCCCTTATGCACGCTTCGCCGACCTGGTAGGTCTCAAAGGGATACGCGTCGATGCGCCTGATGACGTGGGAGCCGCGTGGGACGAAGCGCTTTCTGCCGACCGACCCGTCGTCCTCGAAGCGATAACCGACCCGGATGTGCCACCCCTTCCGCCGCATGCGACGCTTGAGCAGGCAAAGCTCCTGATGTTCGCTCTGGCGAAGGGGGATCCCGACGCGAGGGGCATCATCACTCAGGGCCTGAAGGGAAAGATCCAGGAGTTTCTGCCGCACAAGGATTCCTGATGCGACCCGCGAACCCGGAAGTGGTTGTCGACAACCTAACTGTTTCAGTGTACGAGGTTCCTACCGACGCTCCGGAGGCCGACGGTACCTCCGAATGGGACTCGACCACCATCGTAATCGCGGAGATAAGGGCAGGGTCCGCGACAGGGCTCGGTTATACCTACGCGGATCGCGGTACTGCGGTTGTCATCCAGGAGCATCTCGCCGATGTCGTCATCGGGGCCGACGCGATGTCCGTCGGAGCCGTCTGGAAGCAGATGGTACGTGCGATCAGAAATCTCGGGCGACCGGGTATCGCGTCGATGGCGATCTCCGCGGTCGACGCCGCGCTCTGGGACCTTAAAGCGCGGTTGCTCGAACTGCCCCTCGTGACGCTGCTGGGAGCGGTGCGGAACGCTGTGCCCGTGTACGGAAGCGGCGGATTCACTTCGTATAGCGATGTCCAGCTCAAGGAACAGCTTGGCGGCTGGGCTGAACAGGGACTAGGTGCGGTGAAGATCAAGATCGGCCGGGACGCGGCCGAGGACCGTCAGCGCGTGGCCCAGGCCCGATCCGTGATCGGCGACCATATCGAGCTCTTCGTTGACGCAAACGGTGCACATTCACCGCGGAAGGCGGTTGCAGAAGCGGGCTTTTTGACGGAGCACGGAGTGACCTGGCTCGAGGAGCCGGTGAGCTCCGACGATCTCCCAGGTTTGCGCTTCGTGAGGGATCACATGCGAGGTCCGATCGATATCGCCGCCGGCGAGTATGGCTACGATCTGCCCTACTTCCTGAGGATGTTGACCTCCGGCGCAGTAGGGGTGCCCCGGAACGGTTGCGTAGAACCGGACCTCTCGCGTCTCGGATACGGACTGGAACTGCGAAGGGCAGACGTGACACGTTTCGAGATCCCATGACGCTGTATGAGCCCACCTTGGCAGCTAGATCGTCCCTGGGCGTCGACGCGGAAGCACTGGCGAGCGCGCTCAAAGATGAGATCCAAGGCGAAGTCATGTTCGATCGCGGCACCAGAGGTCTGTATTCAACGACAGGCTCGAACTACCGCCAGGTTCCCATAGGCGTTGTCGTTCCGCGCGGTACCGATGACATCCTGGCGACCTTGCGCGCGTGCAGGCAGTTCGGCGCGCCTGTGTTGTCGCGAGGTGGGGGAACCAGCCTCGCTGGGCAATGCTGCAACGTCGCGGTGGTCATGGACATGTCGAAGTACTTGAGCCGGATCATCGAGCTCGACCACGAGAGGAAGAGTGCGATCGTCGAGCCTGGGATCGTCCTCGATCGCCTCCGGGATGCCGCTGAAAAACATGGGCTGACTTTCGGTCCAGACCCCTCCACCCATGACCATTGCACGCTCGGCGGCATGATCGGGAACAACTCATGTGGCGTCCACTCCGTTTACGCCGGCAAGACCGTTGAGAATGTCGAGGCCCTCGATGTCGTCACTTACCGAGGTCTGGAGCTGAGGGTTGGGCCGACCACCGACGCCGAGTTCGAGCGGATCGAAGGCGATGGCGGGGAGCGGGCAAAGATCTACCGCGCTCTGAGGGATCTGAGAGATCGGTATGCCACGCTGATACGGGAGCGCTATCCGCAGATCCCTCGGCGCGTCTCTGGGTACAACCTCGATGAGTTGTTGCCGGAGAACAACTTCAATGTCGCTCGCGCTCTCGTCGGAACCGAGGGCACTTGTGTGACGGTGTTGCGGGCTCACCTTCGCCTTGTCGAGAGCCCTGCGGCAAGAGCACTTGTCGTCTTGGGCTACCACGACGTTTACACCGCGGCCGACAGCGTGATGGAGGTGCTCGATTTCAACCCCCTCGCGCTTGAGGGTCTCGACGACCGTCTGGTCGCCGATATGCGCAAGATGAAGATCCATCCCCGCGATATCGACCTGCTCCCCGATGGGAAGGGGTGGCTGATGGTCGAATTCGGGGGCGACACGAAAGAGGAAGCCAGCGAGCGCGCGAGTGAACTGATGAGTGCTCTCGATTCAGCTTCAGATCCACCCAACATGAAGCTGGTCGATGACCCGGCGCAGGAGAAGCTGCTCTGGAAGATTCGTGAGTCGGGTTTGGGGGCAACAGCACGTGTCCCGGGCGAGAACGACACCTGGGAGGGCTGGGAGGATTCGGCGGTCCCTCCAGAGAAGTTAGGGGCCTACCTCCGTGACCTCCGCAAGCTTTACGAGAAGTTCGATTACGAAGGCGCTTTCTACGGACACTTCGGTCAAGGTTGTTTGCACACACGGATCGACTTCAACCTGAAGACCGCGGAAGGACTCAGGCGGTTCCGGGCGTTCATCGAGGCGGCTGCTGATCTGGTTGTCGGCTATGGCGGGTCCATCTCGGGCGAGCATGGCGACGGTCAGTCTCGGGCTGAGTTCCTCCCCAAGATGTTTGGACCCGATCTGATAGGGGCCTTTCGAGACTTCAAGGCGATCTGGGATCCCGACGGGAAGATGAATCCCGGCAAGGTCGTCGACCCATACCGGATGGACGAGAACCTTCGTCTTGGCGTGGATTTCAACCCTCGGGAACCGCGCACGCATTTCAACTATCCCGGGGACGACGGCAGCTTCACACGCGCAACTCTCCGGTGCGTTGGGGTTGGAGCATGTCGAAAAGATGGCGTTGGGACGATGTGCCCGAGCTACATGGTTACGCGCGATGAACGTCACTCCACCCGCGGAAGGGCTCACCTTCTCTACGAGATGCTGAAGGGGGACCCGGTCAAGGGAGGCTGGCGTTCGAAAGACGTCAAAGAAGCCCTCGATCTCTGTTTTTCGTGCAAAGGATGCAAGAGCGAATGTCCGGTGAACGTTGACATGGCGACGTACAAGGCCGAGTTCCTGTCCCACCACTATTCTCGTCGTCTCCGACCTCGAACTGCCTATGCCATGGGGCTCATCTACTGGTGGGCGCGCGCAGCATCCATCGCGCCGAGGATCGTGAACCTGCTTTCGCACCGCCCGCCGTTTGCCACCGCAGCCAAAGCGGCCGCAGGCGTCGCCTCGAAACGTAGCGTGCCGGCATTCGCGACCCACACCTTCAGAAGCCGGGCAGCCCGGCTGCTAGAAGCAACGCCCTCACATGAGAACCGGGTGTTCCTGTGGGTCGACACCTTCACGAACAACTTCTCTCCCGAGATCTGCGAGGCGGCCGTCGAAGTGCTGGAAGCAGCAGGATGTTCCGTTGAGATATCCGAGAGACAGCTCTGCTGCGGCCGCCCGCTCTATGACTACGGGATGCTTCGGATGGCCAAGCGGCAGCTTCGCCAGATCCTGAAGGCGTTGCACGGGCCGATAACCGAAGGTATCCCGGTGGTCGGCCTCGAGCCCAGTTGCGTAGCGGTGTTCAGGGACGAGATGGGCAACCTATTGCCTCACGACGAGGACGCGAAGCGATTGGGCAAGCAGATGTTCACGCTGGCCGAGTTTCTCGAGAGGAGGGGGTACGAGCCGCCTGTTCTCCATCGCAAGGCGATAGTCCACGGTCACTGTCATCACACGTCCGTCATGAAAATGGACCCGGACGAGAAGCTATTGACCAAACTCGGGCTCGATTTCGAGATCCTGGACTCCGGCTGCTGTGGCATGGCGGGTTCATTCGGTTTCGAGGCGGATCACTACGAGGTGTCGGTGGCTGCGGGTGAGAGGGTTCTGTTGCCGGCGGTCCGCAGCACGACAGATGACACTCTTGTGATCGCAGACGGATTTAGCTGCCGCGAGCAGATAGCGCAACTCACCGATCGGCGGGCGCTGCATCTCGCACAGGTACTACAGCTAGCGATCAGCGAGTCCGCCAGGACCGTTGGATCGGCGTCACCGACGAAAGAAGGAGACGAATGACGATGATAAGTAGGATCGCATCCTCGATGGGCAAGGGGATCTTCGCAGGCGCGGCGGGAACCGCGATGATGACGCTGTCGAGCACGATCGAGATGAAGGCCAGAGGAAGAAGCGGAAGCTCGGCTCCCGCCGATGCGGCGGGCAAGCTTCTTGGCGTCCAGCCCCGGAACCCGGAGGGGAAGGCGAAGTTCGCAGCCGCGGTCCATTGGGGCTACGGGACTGGTTGGGGAGCCGTGCGGGGACTGATTGGCGCAGCGGGGGTCACGGGTCCCGCTGCAACATTGCTGCACCTTGGAGCCGTGTGGGGAGCCGAGATGGTGATGCTTCCAGCCCTCGATGTCGCGCCGCCGGTCACCAAGCAGCCGCCAATAGAGACGGGTGTAGACGCGTGGCACCACCTCGTCTACGCGGCCACGACGAACGTTATCTACGAGTTGTTGGACCGCGATCCGTAAGACGCATCAACGCCCGTGAGGTCTCGGCACCATCTGGGTGTGCCTCCTCCAAGGAGGGAAGCAATCGTCGGCCGCCTTCTCGGCGGCCTGTCGCTCCGCTGATACGAGCAACTTGAGGCATCAATCTCTTCGCTGGATGTTCGGACCGGGCTGAGGGTGAGTTCTTACGAACAAACCACTCGGCGCGGAGAAGATCCACCCGCGGCCCACGCGCCTCCACGGATTGTGGCTGCCGATCCACTCAGCTTCGTCTCTGGAGTCTGAAGTGAACGACACCGACGTTCCAGCGCAGCGCGATGCGTCGTGCGAGAAGATCTGATCACTACGGCGACGGTCCCCCAAGAGTGGCAAGAACCACCCGACGTAATCGCGCATGATCTGAAGCACGTTCGCGTCATCGAATGGAACTGGCGGATCGCGATCCACGATCACAAGATCCACCCATTCCTGTTCCACCGGAGCGGCCGCGGTGCTCACCCCTTTAGTCAAGACTGAGCATCCCAGTGCTTACGGACCGCTTTGCTGACCGTACGAAGATCCTGACTCAGTTCTTCGTTGGTCGGGCGGCCATGGAACCAGTAGCCGTTGTAGAGACTGTGGATCGTGAGGTTCGGGTACACCACGAAGGTGTAGGGGAGAAAGGGCTTATGCCACGGGTCCGTCGGTTCCTCGAGGTCAAGCTCCCCGATCACGCCGCGCTCCGAATCACTTAGGAACGTCCATCTCGCACCGAGTCCAGCACGAAAGGCCGCAGCCACCTCTGGTTCGTCGACGGAGATGCTGACGATCTGGGTGTAGGCAACCTCGAGCTCGTCCTGCAACTCGACCAGGTTGCGCATGAAGCGCTGCTCCTTTGGGCACCACCAGCCGCGGTAGAAGTTGATGACCGTGGGTGCATCCTTGGTGATCTCAGACAGGGGCCGGGTCGCACCCGCGTGATCGGGCAGCTTCAAGTCAGGAAATGTCGAGCTTTCTTTCAGATTCGGGTTCATGACCTAGCGAACCAACACTTCTGGATGACGTTCGCAGCTTCTGTTCTTCACGACCGCGACGGTAACGCTCCCGCTGGCGAATGTCGAAGCCACCACGCGGCTCAGGTTCCGGCAGCCCAGACCGCCACATGATCCAGGCGCGCGCTAGACCGTTTGAGCATCGCTCGCCGCCATTCACTCATGTGGGGTCGGAACTTCGATGTTCGTGGCGGCGCGCAGGACGCCGTGAGCGAATGCCGTCATGCCTTCTTGAAAAGTGACTGTTGCCTCGAAGCTCAGCATCACCCTCGCCCTCTCGGGGGATCCGAATACATGGCGCACATCGCCGATTCGGTAGCTTCCGGTGACGAGGGGGTCTTGAGAGCTCTGCCCAGCCGCGGCCAAGACTTCCGCCATGTCCATGACCGACCGAGGGGAGCTACCGACAGCCGCTTCCTTCACTTGCTTCTTAGAGGCACCGGCGGGGTCGCATCCAAATACACTTGCCCATCCATGCTTGAGCACGGGCAGCAATTCGGATCGTCGCTCGAGCACTCGGGACAGGGAGCATGACATGGGTGGAGTGGTAGAAGCACTTGGCTGGGGGCTGGTGGCTGGTTTGGTAGGCACGATGGCTCAAACGGTTTCGCAACTCATCGAACAGAGGTTCACTCACAGGGAGGACAGCACGGTTACGGTGCAGGTTGGTGCGATGCTCCTACGGCCTCCTCTCAAGACTGGGGAGCAAGCGTCCCGCTTGGGTCTGGCAGTGCACTGGGGTCACGGAATCGTCATGGGCGCGGTGCGGGGCTTGCTCGGGCTGACCGCGCTGGGAACGGTTGCTGCATCGGTCCTTCACTATCTCATCGTATGGGGCGGTGACGTCATGCTCTATGTGGCTCTTGGTATCGCACCTATGCCGTGGAAGTGGGGCGGGACTGCACTCGCCACCGATCTGTTTCATAAGCTTGTGTTGTCGGCGGTGACGAGCGTGGTGTTCGTTACTCTCTACTAGGTGGTCTAGGTAAGCGACGCTGTCCCCAACTTTCTGATGACGCGGCCTCGAAGCATGGGGTGTGAGTCGCATCTAAGGGTATCCGGGCGACCGTATCAACGGGATTGTAGGCGCGCTCGACCGCGCGCCGATTGGCTCGAGTTCGTGCCGGGTCCGCCATGAGGAAGTAGTAGCCACGTGCGCTGGCTCTGTCGTGCAGCTCCAAGGGACTTGAATTCTGCCCCGGAGGCAAGAGGCGAACCACTTCTACCGGAATTGGCTCTGGCTGTGGCCAATCGATCAGATGACAATTCCCCCAGGTCCAGATGAAGCGAAAGTCCGGCCACGGAGCCGGTTCGTAAACGCGCTTTTCGCGCAAGGAGGAGCCGTGAAACTCTTCATATCCAGGGTGAACAGATTCTTGGCCAACGTGGCCGGCCGAAGGCCGCTGATAGGTCGCGCGGGGGGTGTAGTGATAGCTGCGCTCTTGGTGAGCCAGGTCGTTGTTCCGTCATTTGCGCAAACCGACGGAGAGACACCGCTAGATCCCTCCGTCGGGGCGGACATCCCACGCAGTTACTTCGGTCCCATGCCGTCGGAGAGCCTCGGAATGGACCAAGAACGGCTGGTCGGGCCTCTACAGCTGCTGAGGTCGGGAAAGCTCAACGAGAAGAAGGGGACCATCGAGCTCCCTCTGTATCGCGGCCAACTCCGCAATGGGCGGGCCGTGTGGTTCATTCTCACCGACACGACCGATGAGGCCAACGCGCAAGCGCTCGGGCTGAATCACGCCGCCAAAATGACGTACTCCGATGTTGGGGATGCGGTGCGCGTGGGACACCTCGAGGCCGATACTTCCATCACTTTCGATGGCGGCTCAGTCGACTTCAGCCCTCAGCGCACTTTGGTGCCGGGAGCGGCACCCAACTTCTTTCCGCCCAAGACAGCCCGGCCCGGGTCCGTTGGAGACGCCGCTTACAGTCCGCTCGTCAGGCTCGTGAACGCGGGCAATCACATCTACAATGCGCCGGTAGTCGCTTTCGGGGTGACAGAGAGCCAGATACGCTTTTGCAAGGGCGGCGTAGATCACAGCCTGGTCCACGACCGGGTCGTGAAGATTTGCCCCGACGGGAACGGCGGAGGCACGGTCACCATCGATCTCTCGACGATCTTCAGCTTTGCCAAGCCCACTCTGTACATGAGTACTGAGGCTTCGGATCCTGTCGTAGCGGCTCTTGACGCCGGGACATTCACGCCGGCTTTGGGCGACATACAGATCGGGCGGGATGATAGCGCGTTTAGTGCCATCGAGCGTCTGTTTCCCATCGCCAACGGTCCCGTCGGCAAGGACAATCCTCAGCGTCAGGGCTTGAGCAGCGCTCTGAAGGATGGCCTCGATCCCTTAAACGTAATCGGCGGGATTCCCACAGTGGCCCTCGATTACAGCCCGCTTTGGGATCTCAACCTGGCGGAGTGGACCCCCGAGGCGATCCGGCGAGGGTATCGAGCCAGAATCATAGATGAGTTTCAGCTGCTAAGCCTGGCGCGGCAAGGGTGGATCACAGGTCCGGACGGCGCTCGGTTTGGATCGACTGGGATCGTGGTCAACTGCCCCATCGTTCACCGCTTTCTCTAGCCGATTCACCTGCGGCGCGTCCGCTAGCACGAGCTCGCACCGCTCGAGCAGCGTGAAACAGAGGGCGCTCCCGGCCTCGCCGGGGGCGTTTCTCGCGTTCGGTTCATCCTCTCCGGGCACTTGCTGCGCGCCGAGAACAGCCATTGCTGCTGACGCAACCGTAGTCCGCTGACTCCTCCACGCAACCGCACGCTGCGCGTCCAATGGATGCTCGCTGCCGAAGGCATCGGTTGCATGCCGTCGTTCGGTCGCGGACTTGTTCCGGTGGCGTCGGAACGGCTTCGGGCGCAGCCAAGAGATGTGCTCAGAAAAGAGAGGTAGTGATGAACCAAATCGGCCCCGCAAGTCTGACATGCTGTCTACTCCTGACCAGCGGTTGAGAATCAGCCTCGCACATTCCTCGACACGTTCCCCCGTCTCTTTGATATTCTCCACGTTGCCCGATGCCCAGCGGGCTACATAGGCGAAGCTGTAGTCGCCGGTGTCCAGACGAAGCGCTCCGCACACGATGTAGGCGACCGACTCCCAACTCCGGTGAAGGCGGACATAATCGAACTGAGCAATAGAAGGGTTGAGAGAATGTTCGAGGCGAGGACGAAATGGCTTGTCTCTATTGGCGTCGCGCTTGCGGTCGCGGCACTAGCCCCCTTGGCCTACGATGCTGCCGTAGCGGACCGGAACACAATCCATCCTTCATACGCCTTCGATGTCTCCAATAAACGCTACATGGCGGGGTATTCAGACGCGATATTCGTGGGAGGGGTCCAGGCGATCGAAGAGGTGGCACCTCCGTATACTCGCTATCGGGTCACCGTAGAGGAAGTCTTGAAGGGCGAGCTCGACGAGTCGACAGTGGTGAGACAACACGGATATGTGTCCGGCAACGACGTCGAGGTCTTGGATGAGCAGCCATTGCTGGAGGTCGGCGAAAGTTACGTCTTGATGGCCAATCCGGCACTGGAGGGGGAGACCAGCGACTTGATGCTGATCGGGGCGCCCTTGGCTGCGGTCCAAACCACCGACAGCAACCGAGGCGAAATCGTTCGCGACATCCGTGAAGCAATCCGAAATCAGGAATACCCTCCGGGACTTGCGAAGAAGCCGACTTCGGCTCCCTAGATAACTGGCAGGGTGGTCATGACGCATCTTGGTCGTCGAGGCGTTTGAGTAACCCGTCGAAAATGCGTTCGCGGCTCACCTGCCCTTTCGACTTCGCGTCGTCGCGCTGGTAGTCGTGGAAGCGGGCCGCCACCTTGAGCATGGCGGCCCACTCATCCGAGCTCACCAGCTGCTCCACGCCGGAGGAGAGCTGGTCGTGGATGGCTTCGAGCGAGACGCTCACGCCTGCTCACCCCCGATCCCGTTCTCGAGCAGCTCGAGGAGACACGACCGGCACAGGCTGCGAAGCTCGCCGCAGGAGTCGCGCTCGCCGTGGAGGCAGTCGCACACCTCGCACACGCCGTAGTCGGGCTGCAGCACCCGCCCGGCGAGGATCGAGTCGATCCAGGTGACCAGCTGGGCTACCTCCAACACGGTGTGGATGCGTCCGTCGCGCCGGTCGCTGAAACGGATGCGGTAGCAGTCGTCGGTCACGCGCTTAAGCTCGAAGACCTTGGCGAGCGGCTCGTCGTAGAGCAGCAGCGCGACGCCTCGGGCGGTGGCGTAGTTCATCGGCATGTGAGGCTCCTCGGGCTCGGTGACGTGACGCCTTGAGCCCCAGCACCGCTTAGGGGCGCGCCGGAAAGGTGTCCGAGCGCAGCGAGGACCGCCGAGGAACGAGAGCGAGCGCAGCGAGTGGGTACCGCAGGCGACTTGTAGGCGGGCCCCGCGGTGCTAGAAGGGCGTAGTCACGTCACCGCTCGAGGGACGCATCAGATGAATAACCTCACCAGCCCGGTAAGGGAACTCAGAGGAGCGCCGGCGAAGAAGCGAACCGAACGGTCTCGAAGCCAAGCCGGCTCCAGAAGGGGTGATCCTTACCGCCC
>JALZIO010000086.1 GCA_030860245.1 Actinomycetota bacterium
CCGGGGGCCGGATTCAGCGTGGATGACCAGCCCCTTCGATTAAGAGACGTGCTGAGATCCGAAGGCAAGCGGCTCGGAATCGAGTCGGCGGTGGAGACCGGCGCAATCTTCTCGCACTGGCGGCACATCGTTGGCGATAGCGTGGCCGCTCACGCAGGGCCAAGCTCGCTTCGCGACGGAGTGTTGAGGGTCAGGGCTGACTCCCCGGTGTGGGCAACCGAAATCTCTTACCTCGCCCCCGAGATTCAAAGGCGCGCCAACGATGAGGCGGGCCGGGCGGTTGTGAAGGAGGTAAGCGTGTGGTGGGCGCCGGGCGGTCCGGAGACGCATCTACCCGGCCCGGGGGAGCGCGATAGGGGACCGATGCCGAGCACCGACGCAGGGGGTCCACGCCGCGCCGGCGATCCGGTTGGCGCCCTGGAACGAGCACGCCGGGCGTGGCGATTCAGGGGACGCCGCAGGGATGGGCCGCCGTGAACGGCGGGCTCGTTGACCAGGGAAAACGGCCCCCGAATGGTAGTATTGGGTCCATGAATCCATGCATATCGCGGCGCACTCGGCGCGCCGTTTCCCAGCTTGCGTCTGCAGCAAGCATAGGATGAGCTCAACTCCCAGATCCCCTTCGGCGACGTCTCCCGACAGAGGTACCGGTTCACCGAAACGGCCGACTTACACCGGCCAGGACATCACCGTACTCAAGGGGCTGGAACCGGTCCGCCAGCGACCGGGTATGTACATCGGGTCTACCGGAAGCCGCGGACTGCACCACCTGGTATACGAGGTGGTCGACAATGCAGTCGATGAGGCGATGGCCGGGTATTGCGACCGCATCACCGTCGAGCTGCTGGCCGACGGGGGCTGCCGGGTAAGCGATAACGGGCGCGGAATTCCGGTTGATGCACCTCCCGGCCAACGTAAGTCCGCGGTCGAGGTCGTGCTAACGACGCTGCACGCCGGGGGGAAGTTCGGCGGCAAGGGGTACCAGGTCTCAGGAGGTCTCCACGGAGTCGGAGTGTCGGTTGTAAACGCCCTGTCCGAACGACTGGTGATCGAAGTGGCGCGCGACGGGAAACGCTGGCACCAGGAGTATGAACGAGGCCGCCCCCTTGCGCCCTTGGCGCCGGGCAAGCCCGTCAAGCGAACCGGTACGACGGTGGCCTTCTGGCCCGACCCCGAGATATTCACCGAAGAGCGGGAGTTCAAGTTCGACACACTCGTGCAACGGCTGCGGGAAATGGCTTTCTTGAACCGCGGCCTCGAGATCCGCCTGGCCGACCGGCGCGTGGAGCCGGCCGAGGAGGAGAACTTCCGATACACCGGCGGGATCATCGATTTCGTCAAACACCTCAACTCGGCGCGCGACCCCATAAACAGGCGCGCGGTGTACTTCGAAGCGAAGGGTAAGCAGCACGAGCTCGAGGTGGCGATGCAATGGACAACGGGTTACACCGAATCCGTGTTCACATTCGCAAACAACATCAATACCCACGAGGGTGGGATGCACGAAGAGGGCTTCCGCCGTTCCCTGACGCGCGTGATCACGTCGTACGCGCGCTCCAAGGGCATCCTCAAGGAGAAGGACGACCCGCTCGTGGGTGAAGATTGCCGCGAAGGCCTGACGGCAATCGTTTCCGTGAAACTGCAGAACCCACAATTCGAGGGCCAGACCAAGACTAAATTGGGCAACACGGAGATCCGCTCTTTCGTTGAAACCTCGATGAACCAGCGCTTTGCCGAGTTCATGGAAGAGCACCCAGGTGAGGCACGGGCGATCTGCAATAAGGCGATTGCCTCACAGCGAGCCCGGCTTGAAGCCCGGAAGGCTCGCGAGCTGGTGCGGCGTAAATCGCTGCTCGAATCGACCACCCTGCCCGGCAAGCTCGCGGACTGCCAGACACGCGACCCCAAGGAAGCGGAGCTGTTGATCGTCGAGGGGAACTCGGCGGGGGGCACTGCAAAGAGCGCCCGCGAGCGCAGGTACCAGGCGGTCCTGCCTTTGCGGGGGAAGATCCTCAACGTCGAACGCGCACGGCTTGCCAAGATCCTCGAGAACAAAGAGATTCAAGCGATTATCACGGCCGTGGGAACCGGGATCGGCGACGAATTCGACTTGGCCAAATGCCGGTATCACAAGATCCTGTCCTTGGCCGATGCGGACGTTGACGGATCACATATAAAGACCCTGCTGCTGACGTTCTTTTATCGGTACATGCCAGAGTTGATCGATGCCGGATACGTCTATGTCGCGCAACCGCCCCTCTACCGGCTGGACTACAAGGGCGAGGTGCACCATTTCAAGAACGACGCCGAGCTGGAAACGTTTCGCGAGAAGAGCAACGGCATTCGAATGGAGCCCCAGCGCTTCAAAGGTCTCGGGGAGATGAATGACGTGCAATTATGGGACACCACGCTTGACCCGGATAAGAGAACGTTGCTGAGAGTGACGATGGAGGACGCGGCACTTGCAGAAGAAATCTTTTCGACTCTGATGGGTGAGGATGTGGAGGCTCGCAAGTCTTTCATCCAGCGGAATGCGAAAGACATCCGCTTCCTGGATATCTAGGGAACTATGGCAGACAGACCTCCATTTCAAGGCGACCTATCCGGTGACGGGATCACTCCCGGCCGGGGAATCGAAGATATAAGCCTCGAGGAGGAAGTCCAAACGTCCTTCCTCGAATATGCAATGTCGGTCATAGTCACCCGCGCTTTGCCCGACGCGCGCGATGGCCTCAAGCCGGTCGCACGGAGGATCCTGTACGCAGCGCTTCAGGCGGGATTAAGGTCGGATCAACGCCGTCGTAAATGCGCCGCCCTCGTCGGCGAGGTGATGAAGACCTACCATCCGCATGGCGATCAGTCGATTTACGACGCGTTGGCTCGGCTCGCCCAGGACTTCTCGACGCGCTATCCGCTCATCGACGGGCAGGGGAACTTTGGTTCGGTTGACGGCGACCCTCCGGCGGCGATGCGCTACACAGAGTCCCGTCTGTCTCCGATTGCGATGGAGTTGTTGCGCGACATCGGTGAAGATACCGTTGACTTCAAGGCCAACTACGACGGGGATGCCCAAGAGCCTGTAGTGCTGCCGGCTCGCTTCCCGAACCTGCTGGTCAATGGTTCTATCGGCATCGCCGTGGGCATGGCCACAAACATCCCTCCACATAACCTCGGGGAGGTCATCGATGCAATCGTCGAGATCCTCGAGAACACCGAAGTAGCTATGGACCGAGACAAGATGCTCGAGCTCGCCCTAAAGCACATAAAGGGCCCGGACTTTCCGACTGGCGGCTTGATCCTGGGCCGAGCGGGTGTTCATGATGCTTACACGACCGGACGAGGATCGATCAAGATGCGGGCGGTATGTGAGATCGAAGAGGGACCGCGCGGCGCCCCCCGCATCGTGGTCACAGAACTTCCATACCAGGTGAACAAGGCGCGTCTCACGGTCAAGATCGCCGAGCTCGTGAACGCCAAGGAGGGAAGGTTGGAGGGAATCTCCGATCTGCGCGAGGAATCCTCACGTGACGGGATGCGGTTGGTCATAGAGCTCAAGCGAACCGCCGTACCCCAAGTGGTCCTAAACTCGCTCTACAAGCGCACTCAGATGCAAGAGAACTTCAATGCGAACATGCTGGCGCTCGTCGACGATGTGCCGCGCACGCTCAACCTAGGCGAGGTAATCCAGCACTACATCAGCCACCAGATCGAAGTCATCGTGCGGCGCACGAGATTCCGGCTCAACAAGGCCGAGCAGCGCCTGCACATCGTCGAGGGCCTCATCATCGCTCTTGACCACATCGACGAGATCGTCGCACTCATACGGGCAGCGGCGGATGCCGGAGCCGCTCGCACCAGATTGATGGAGCGATTCGAGCTCAGTGAAACACAGGCTCAACATATTCTTGATATGCCCCTCAGACGTCTGACAGGTCTCGAGCAGGACAAGATCAGGGCAGAGCGGGAAGAATTGCTCCAGACCATAGCGGAGCTCCGAGCCATCCTGGAGGACCCCGCCAAGGTTCGCGCCATTATCGCCGACGAGCTGAGAGCGCTCAAGGACAAGTTCGCCGATCCGCGCCGAACAAAGCTCGTACCGGACGAGGGCGAGTTCGACATAGAGGACCTCATCGCCGACGAGGACCTCGTAATATCGGTCTCTCGCGGCGGCTACATCAAGAGCGTCGCCCTTGATACCTACCGGCGTCAGGGCCGGGGAGGGCGGGGGGTGCGAGGCACCGGACTCAAAGAGGGCGACATCGTTCAGCACCTGGTGATGACCACCGCTCATGCATATCTGCTCCTGTTCTCCAGCAGTGGCCGTGTCTACCGACTCAAGGCCCACGAGATACCCAAACGGGATCGCACGGCGCGTGGAACGGCAGTCGTCAATGTGGTGGCGACGCGCCCGGAGGACAAGGTTGCAGCCGTCATCGACACACGCGATTACGAAACGTACAGATTCCTCTTGATCGCGACGAAGCGGGGAATGGTCAAGAAGACGCTATTCCGCGAGTACGACTCCTCACGCAGGGAAGGGATCATCGCGCTCAACCTGAAAGACGGGGACGAGGTGGTACATGTTCACCCGACCACCGGAAACAGCGATGTCTTGCTCATCACCAGAAAGGGCAAGGCCATCCGGTTCTCGGAGAGCGCCGTCAGACCGATGGGTCGAACCGCAACGGGTGTCATCGGGGTCCGTTTGGACGACGATGACGAGGTGGTGTCGTGCTGTGTCGTCGATGAAGGCGACGAGATCCTGCTTGTAACCGAGCTCGGCTACGGCAAGAGGATGAAACTGGCGTCATTCCCGAAGAAAGGCCGCGGCGGTAAGGGAGTCATCGCTGCGAAGACGACCAGGAGCCGAGGTGTAGTCGTGGGCGCCTGCCAGGTCGATCCCGATGACGAGGTTTTTGTCATTTCGAGCGATGGAGTAGCGATTCGTATGCGTGCCGGGTCCATCTCCCGACAAGGCCGGCCGGCGACCGGTGTGCGGGTGATGAGCCTGGATGAGGGCACCAGATTGTCTGCCGTAGCCCCGGTGGTAGGCGAGAAGGAGAACGGTCAGAGTCGGCTGCCCACTTAGAACGGAATGCTCCGGGCTGCAGCGGGCCGACGATAGCAACTTGACACGGTTTCGCTCATACTTGACGGTTGATCAGACGCCTGACAGAGGAGAGCTGGTTGGTCTCGAAGGAGGACAGGGCCGAGAGGTTCGATGATCCGGCCACCGTGGCGGAGGAGCAAGAGTCGCCGGCGCAGGGGTCGCAGGAACAGCCGGCGGAGGAGCGGCAGGAACAGCCGGCCCGCTCATCCCAGTCACGCGGCTACGCCGAGCGGACCGATGTCGTCCCCCGAAGCCCGGAACTACGCCCCTTGGAGGGCGACGGGGGGGTCCCCGTGCTTCGACGTCGGGCCGCCCACAGGGCCCAGCCGGAGGTTCGCCGGGTCAGACGCACGGTAAGCCATGTGGACCTCTTCAGCGTGCTCAAGGTAGCGCTCTTCTACTGGACCTGCATGTTCGTTCTGTGGCTATGTTTCGTGGCCGTGATCTACGGCTTTCTGGACGGCCTGGGAATCTTCCGCCAGATCGAGAGGGCGGCCGCGAATGAAGGCGTGCTGGACCTGAGGCTCGACATCACACTCGCAGGGGCCGAACGCTGGGCGACCCTCATCGGCGGGACACTTTCCCTTTTGGGGTCGCTCGCCACCGTCTTCCTGGCCTTCCTCTATAACCGCGCAGCGGCCTGGTTGGGTGGGCTCGAGATCACGTTCGTAGAGCGGGACTCCTAGACCCCTCTAAACCCTCGTCACGGTTCGTCCGTCCGGACGAACACCCGTACCGCATAGCCGTTTTTCGGATCGACCTGGGCGAGGTAAGCGTCCGGACGCCACCCTAGGATCTCTTCGAACTGGGCTACAAAGTCCTCTGTGGTGGCACTGTGGATCGCCTGGTGGTGCGATACAACTGCCGCGACGAGATCGCGGTCTGTCAGAGTCCTGTCGGCGGCGGTGAGACTGTCGACAGACAACACGGTGATCACAAAAGGGGCGCTGTCGCTGACCGAGACGCGCACAGAGCTCGGTCCCCTCCCGTAGAAGTCCCGCTCGAGCTTCATTACGGCTTCACCGAGAGCAGCTCGCTGGTCTCTGGTCACCTCCATGTGGCGTTCATCTTAACCAGCCCCTCCGACGAAGGTAGGAGGAGGTCCTAAACGAGGTCCAGGTGTAAGGTGGGCAAGCCGGGCCCGGACTTCGGTGACGGGGTGGGGGACCGGTCGGACGACGAACCGCACGGGCGGCGCGTTGCACATGGTGCATCGGGCGGACGGCGGTTAGGCCCAGGAGGTCGCGTCTGGCTCTGACCATCGCCGGTTGGTGGTCGGTACGAGATCTCCTGACAAGAGGTAGGAGGTCTGTAATGCGCACCGCAGAAG
>JALZIO010000111.1 GCA_030860245.1 Actinomycetota bacterium
TCGAACCTATGAGTCGTGCCCCCGAGGTCGACACTCGGATTCAGCCTCTGCATGAGGCCCTGGAAGGCGCGGGGCCAATCCTCTTCGGTCCCGAGCAGCAACCCGATCAGATGCTTGGTTTCACCCACTCTTCCCCCTCTACTATCCGCTCAGCAAAACCGCGGCATGTGATGCGCGATCTGGTTTCGCCAAGAGGGCCAGTCGTGAGGAACGTCGTGCCCCCACAAGTCGAGTTCGTATCTGAGTCCCTTGGAGTCCAGACGAGATGCGAACGCCTTCGTGCTGTCGAGAGCACCCGTGGTGTCCTCCCATTGACCTTGTCCGCAGACGAGAAGAAGGCTCACTCGCCCGCGCAACCACTCGAGGTGATCGCCCTGCAGGTTCGCGACGTAGTCCAAGGGGTTATTGGAATAAAAGGCATCGCCTCGCCGGCCGTGTCCCACGTTCGAGATCTCGTAGACGCCGCTCTGGCAGATCGCAAGGGGAAAGAGGTCGGCCCGCTTCAAGGCGAAGTTGGCGGCGTGGAACGCGCCGAAGCTGCACCCGGTGGTCATGATGTCGAGGGACCCCCTGCAGTCCGCGTGGATCCACGGAACGACCTGATCGACAACCCAGTCTTCGTAGAGGCCGTGGAGCCGGGCGCGTTCCTCCAGCTCGATATCTCCGCGACTCCAACTCGCGGAGTCGAAGCTGTCGATGCAGTAGACCTTGAGCCGCCCGTCCTCGATGAGGTGTGCCATGAAGTCGATCATCTGCCGGTTCTCGTAGTCCATGACGTCGCCTCGCTCGGAGGGAAAGACGAGCAGGGGTCTCCCGTGATGCCCGTAGGCGATGATGTTTCCATCGGCGCCGATCGAGTTCGACCAGATCCGCGTTTGTTCTCTCCTCATTGGGTGGCCCAGGCCACTAGGACCAGGTCCTCTGCAACAGCTGGACGAGGTGGGGGTCGAAGGTGTCGCGCCACCCCACCCAGTTGTGCCCGTCGCGGTTGACCACCAGGCCTACCTCGTAGCTCTGCGCCGCGAGTGCGTCGTGAACCGCCTGGTTGTTGGCGAGATTCTCCTCGATGGCTCCGCAGGTCATCGTGACGGGAATCGGGCGCATCCATTCGTCGGCCGTGAGCACGCGCCCCACGAACCGCGAGATGCGACGGAAGCGTGGGAAGCCCCACTCGTGTTTGTCGAAGCGCTGCCGGAAGAAGCTTCCCGATTGCAAAAAGAGCGCTCCGAAGGCCGCGGGGTGCGTTCGGTGAGTGTGAAGCATCGCCAGTCCTCCGAGGCTCGCACCCATTCCGACGCGGAAGCGGCGCCCCTGAGGGGTGGGTGCGTGACGGCTGAGCCAAGGGAGTATCTCGTGCGCGAGCACGCGACTGTAGACGGCAGAGGCCGAGTAGGTCTCGTTTCTCTCGACGGGCCCGACCAGCGCCGCCCGCATTGGCGGCAGCGACCCCTCGGTGGTTTTCTGGACGAGCAGCATGACCAGCTTCGAGAACTCGGCGTACTCGGGGCCATCGTGTGCAACGAGAAGCGGGAGCGGCCGTCGATCGTCTGTTCCGTGGCTCGACCACAACAGGACCGGCAGCGAGGTTCTAAGCGGACGGCACTCGATCGACCCGCGGACGATCGAACCCGGGTTGGCGAATTCACCTTCCAACCAAGATGGGGGCCGGTACTCCGGCCACTCGATGACCGACTTGTCTCCGAAGGGACCGGGAGCCCGAAGCCGGTTGCTCGGGTCCGACATCAGGCGGGGTGACCCACCTTCGACAACGAATTCGAGCATGTACTCCATGCGGTCCACTTCCGGCCGGGGCCAGGCGAGCTGCCACGAGTTCAGGTCGGGCGTGCGAGTGAACGCCGGGCCTATTCGGGGACGCTGAACTTCCTGATGGAGGTTCACTCCGGAGAGATCGCCGGCGGGGTCTTCGACGGTGAAGACCACGCCGGACTCGGTGACGACCGGTGACATCGTGTAGGTGCTCATCTCAACGGCGGGGCTCCCAGGAGAAGAAGCGCACCGCCAGGATGAGGCCCGCGAGTCCCCATCCGGCGACCCAAAGGAGGTCGGAGACCTCGAACGCCTCGCCCGTGGGATCGAAATAGGCGGCCTGCATCGCCTCGGCGAAGTGCTTGACCGGGAAGATGCCCGACACGGTCGTCAGCCACTCGGGTGCCTGGTCGAGGGGGATGAAGATGTCGGAGATGAACAGCAATGGCAGGATCGAGGCATTGACGACCGCCGGAGCTGCCTCCGCGTTGGGGCACGCCGCCGTGATCGCCAGCCCCAGCACACAGAATGTCGCCGCCCCTACCGCGAGTGTGAGCAGGAAGACACCCAGGTTGTCGGTTGGGGGCTCGGCATCGTAGAACAACGCTCCGAAGGCGACCACGATTACCACCAGCAGCACCATCAGGAAAATCGAGTGCAGCACCT
>JALZIO010000159.1 GCA_030860245.1 Actinomycetota bacterium
CTCGAGGTGCTACACACACCCGGACATTCCCCCGGCTCGATCAGCCTGCACGCCCCGGGGGCGGTTTTCTCCGGCGACTCGCTGTTTGCGGGATCGATCGGACGAACCGATCTGCCGGGAGGGGATCAGGGTGTCTTGGTGAGCTCTATCACCGCAAAGCTCCTCTCGCTGCCCGGCAACGTGCAGGTTTTCCCCGGCCACGGTCCGCCCACTTCAGTGGAGGTGGAGCAGCGAGACAACCCCTGGGTCGGAGGGGGCTAGAAGTCAGGCGGTCTCGCTGTCAATCCGCCTCTAGTAAGCGCCCCCGTCGTCCTCCGACTCCGTCTGCCCGCCCTCGGTTTCATCGGCGCCATTTTGGCCAACCGAGATCTCCCCGGTCATCTGACTGTGGAACCTGCAGTGCCACTCCGCGTTCCCCGATTCCGGTGCGGTGAGGCTGGTGGATGCGGACGCGCCCCCCTCAACCTCGATATCGACATCCAGATCATCGGACGTAAAGGAATGGGTGGCGCTGTCTTCGTTCTTCAGCGTGAGCTCGACCTTGGCACCCGGTTTCAAATTGAGCCGGGTGGGGCTGAAGGCGAAGTCCGAAGCGACCACTTCGGTGGCCCTTCCACCACCGGTGGCGCCTCCCCCCTCCGGCGCTCCACCATCCGTCCTGCCCGAGGCCACCGGCTCCGGCTCTGCGCCGCACGCCGAGGTCAGAAGGAGAACGGTGGCGATGGAGGCAACAGCAAGAGCAAGGCGTTTTCGCATCACAACGGAGATTACGGGCGAAGGGCGCCCAGGGATGGGCTATCTATGAGGTCAGTCCAGAAGATCTACTGGATATAGGGGGGCACGGGCGGCAGGGGGACGCCCGGATAGCGGTCCACGTCCCGTTCGAAGGTGATCAGCACATGGTCCTCGCGCGACTTGGTCTGCCGATTGACCTCCCGGAAGCCAAGCTTCTGCAGCCGGCGGAGCTCACCTGCGTGGTTCTTGCGCGGGCCTTCGCCGGGAGCTTTGAGATAGACATCGAGCCTGATCTGCTGGGTCACTTTTTTCTGCTTGCCGTCGGCCATGCCTTGAACCTTAGCAGCAGCAGTCCACGAGGTCCGGATCGAGCTGCCCGCGCTCCTGCAGGCGCCCCCAAGAGATCTCCTGGGTCTTTCGACGGGGCTCGCACCGGCGAGCCGGAACGCCCCCGGCCGGCGACTCTGGCGCTAGAGTTCGGCGAATGCTAACTGCACAGTGTCATAACGCCGACGACGGCTGGGTCGAGGTAAAAGACCTCGCCGAGATATCTGATTACCGGGCCGAGTCAGGGAACGTGGTTTGGGGAGAAGCCAACGTCGCCGAGCTGACCGAAGCTCAGATCGCCCTCATAGCCGAGGAATTCGGGCTTGACCCGCTTGCCGTTGAGGACGCCCAGGAGAGCAACCATCGTCTGAAGCTGGAGACCTACGAGAGTCATCTCCTGGTCGTCATCCAGCAGTTGGACGAAAGAGATGGACAGCTGGAGGCCAGGGCGATCTATCTATTCGTGGGCGCGGACTACGTCCTTGCGCTCCACCACGACGCGGACAGGCTTCTCGGCAAAGCCAAGTCCCGCTGGGAGGGAGTCAACCGGCGCGACGTCAAGCGTGATCCCGCCGATCTCCTTTACGTCCTGCTCGACACCCTCGTCGACGACTATCAAGTGATAGCCGACAGATTAGAGCAGGAAGTGGAGGAGCTCGAGGACGCTGCCCTCTCTCGCCCGACCAACACCGGAGACCTCGACCGCAGGCTCTACAGGCTGAAACAGCAACTGTCCCGGCTCCGGCGCTACGCGGTTCCGGGCGGCCGGGTGCTCGACCTCTACATGCAGGATTACAGTGCGGGATTCACCACAGCAGACGAGACAAAAAGGTTTCGCGAGGTGCATGACAACCTGATGCGCGTCACCGAGCAGATACACAATGTGGATGACCTGGCCAATGCGATCCTCGACCTTCGCCGCGCCGATCAGACCTCCGGGCAGAACGAGGTTACAAAGAAGCTAACCGGGTGGGCGGCGATCATCGCAGTGCCCACGCTCGTCTCCGGCATCTACGGGATGAACTTTGAGCTCGTACCCGCATCGGGGCAGGTGTTCGGCTTTTTCTTCGCCCTCACGGCCATGGTTGGGGCGGCCCTTTCGCTGTACGTGCTCTTCAAGACCAAGGGATGGATCTGAGGGAACCGCTATGGCGTCGCGTGGGGCTGACTCTTGGACGTTTTGTCTAAAGGGTTGGGCCTTGGGTGTCGTTAGGGTGAGAGTTCACCGATCTCGAGATTCAAGGAGGCTGTTTGCTTATGTCGGTCCCCAATCAGGTGATCGATCAACGGGCGGAAGAGGTGCTCGGGCGGGAGCGGCAGCGTTTTGAAGGGCGCACGCCCAAGTCGAAGTCTCTCTATGAGCGCGCAGAGGCGTCGATGCCGTTCGGTGTTGCGTCGTCCTTCCAGGCGGGCGACCCGTACCCCATCTATCTGACGGCCGGTAAGGGGAGCAGGGTCCACGACGTCGACGGGAATTCCTACATCGACTATCACAACGGTTTCGGTTCGATGGCCGCCGGTCATGCTCATCCTAAGGTGCGGGAAGCCATCGAGAAAGCGGCCGAAACCGGCACACATTTTGCCGCCACTACCGAGACGACCGTTCTGCTGGCGGAGGAGCTCAAGCGTCGGTTCGGCATCGAAAAGGTGCGCTTCACCAACTCGGGCACCGAGGCAACCATGGATGCCGTCCGGCTGGCCCGTGCGGCGGCAGGCAAAGACGTCCTTCTGAAGATGGAGGGTTCCTATCACGGCCACCACGACGCAGTCATGTACTCGATCATCCCCTCGATGGATTCCGGGGGGCCCTCGGAGCGGCCGTGGACGGTGCCCTTCTCCAGAGGCATCCCTGCAGGCGAAGCCGATAGCACCAAGGTCGTCCCCTTCAACGATCCGGAGGCGCTCGAACAGACGCTCAGGGAGCACGGCGATCAGATAGGCGCCCTGATCATGGAGCCGATCATGATGAACATCGGCATCGTCATGCCACTGCCCGGTTATCTCGAACGGGTCCGGGAGCTGTGCACGGATCATGGGGTGCTGCTGATCTTCGACGAGGTCAAGACGGGGGTAACGGTAGCGCCCGGAGGCGCCACGGAGCTTTTCGGTGTACGGCCGGACCTCCTGTGCCTTGCAAAATCGATCGGCGGAGGCACTCCGATCGGCGCCTTCGGTGGACGCGCCGACATCATGGACGAGATCACCAAGGGCGTCGCAGCCCTGGGCACGTTCAACGGTAACCCGTTGTCGATGGGCGCGGCACTGGCAACGCTTACCGAGGTTCTGACGCCGGGTGCCTACGAGCACCTCGCGAAGCTGGGTACGCGTCTAGCGGGCGGCACACAGGAGATCCTCGACCGCCACGGGATCCAGGCGGTCACGACGGACCTTGGGTGCAAGGGCTCCATCACTTTCCGGGACAGGCCGATCGAAAGGTACCGGGACTTCGCCGAGGTCGACGATTCGCTGTTCGACGCTTACTGGTTCTGGTCGGTCAACCGTGACCTTTACCAAACCCCGGGCAAAGAAGAGCAGTGGACGATCTCGGCGCAGCATTCCGAAGCCGACATCGACTACACGCTTGACGTGTTCGAAGGCTATTGCGAGCTTGTAGCCCCCTGAGGTCGCCTGGTCGCGAAAGAGAGTATGTGACTTGTTCAGAGCTCACATCCGATCGATTGCAAAGAGCCTTCACGCCTCGGATGGATCGGGCGCTGCCGATCGACGCCGCTCGCTCAAGAGGCTGATAATTACGTAGCCCACGCCCAGCAAGAAGATGAGCGTCGCCATCACGTTCACCTGGGCCGGGATGCCAAAACGTGATGCGCCGTAGATCCACAACGGAAACGTGATTGTAGCGCCGGCGTTGAAGGCGGTTACCACATAGTCATCGAACGAAAGCACGAAAGCCAGGAGACCGCCGGCAGCTATCCCCGGCAGAATCAAGGGAAAGATCACGGTCCAGAAAGTCGTCCATCCGTCTGCCCCGAGGTCACGCGCGGCATCCTCGAGGCTACGGTCGAATCCAGACGTACGCGCCTTGACGGTCACCACGACGTAGGAGATCGAGAACATGATGTGTGCGATGAGCACTGTGAGGAAGCCGCGAGCGAACTGGACGGCAACGAACATGGACAGGAGTGACACTCCCAGTACGATCTCGGGCGTTGCCATAGGGATGAAGATGAACAGGTTCAGGCTCGATCGACCGCGGAAGTTGAAGCGCGACAACGCCAGCGCAATCAATGTGCCCAAAGTTGTGGCGACGACGCTCGTGATGGCGGCGATGATGAGGGAGTTGCGCAGCGCCTGAGTAAGCTCGGGGATGCTGAATAGGTTGCGGTAATGCTCGAGCGTAAAACCTTCCCACACGAAGTTGAACTTTCCCGGGTAATCGTTGAACCCGAAGAGCATCATTACGACAATGGGGATGAGCAGGTAGGCGATCACGAGGCCTGTATAGGCCGGCAGGATCCATTCTCGCTTGGCCCTCCGCTGCGGCGGGCTTGCCGTGGCCATCAGCCGGTCAACTCCTCGGTGCCGAGCGCACGAGCGTA
>JALZIO010000176.1 GCA_030860245.1 Actinomycetota bacterium
GCGCAGCGACGTGGTCGGCAGCCTCCTGCGGCCTCCGGAGCTACTCGAGGCGCAGCGGCTGTTTGCGGCAAGTGACCTGACCCCCGCCGAGTTCAAGCGCGCCGAGGATGAGGCGGTCGATTGGGCGCTCGATCTCCAGTCCACCGCGGGCATGGACGTCGTGACCGACGGCGAGATGCGCCGGCTGTCGTTCCAGAGCCAGATGACCGCTGCGGTGGACGGCTTCGGCGAATGGGACCTGGACGCCTTCCTGTGGGGTGAATGGCGCTCGGACGAGCTCGGCGAGATGCGGGTCGACCGGCCGCCGCTCGCGGTCGTGGACCGGCTGAAACGGAAGCGTTTCCTGTCGGGCGAGGAGCTGACCTACGCGCGCGGACGAACCCACCAGATCCTCAAGGTCACGCTTCCCAGTCCCAGCCTCTTCGCCAACTTCTGGGACGCGCAACGCTCGGGCGACGCCTATCCAAGCCCTCAGGACTTCCTCGCCGACGTCGCCGACATCCTGCGTGAGGAGGTCGACGAGCTCATCCGCCTGGGGGCGACCTATCTCCAGCTCGACGCCCCCCACTACCCGCTGCTGGTGGACCCCGCCTACCGGGACTTCTACGCGAGCAGGGGGTGGCCGCCCGACAAGTGGCTCGAGTACGGGCTCGAGCTCGACAACTTCGTGATCGGCGACCGGCCGGGGGTGACCTTCAGCTTCCACCTGTGCCGGGGGAACCAGGCCAGCCGGTGGCTGGTGTCGGGCGGGTACGACTGGCTGGCCGAGCGGCTTTTTCCCCGGATTCGCGCCACCCGCCTAATGCTCGAGTACGACGACGAACGCTCCGGAAGCTTCGAGGCGCTTCGGGCGGTCCCGGAAGACAAGGTCGTGGTTCTTGGGCTGGTCACGACGAAGTCCGGGCGCGTCGAGAAGGTCGAGGAGCTAACCCGCCGCATCGAAGATGCCGCGCGCTTTGTCCCGCTCGAACGACTGGCGCTCTCGCCGCAGTGCGGCTTCGCCACCTCGATCGTGGGCAACGCGCTCAGCATCGATGAGGAACGTCGAAAGCTCGCCACGATCGCAACGACCGCCCGCTCCGTCTGGGGGTAAAGGTAGGCCGACTGGGTGGTCAGTGTGCATTATTCACATCTCTCACCCACTCGGCGCCGGGCCCAGGATGTAGGCGACCTGCAGACTGAAGCCCGGTATCCGTGGAGATGTGAGGAAATCGTCTTGCTCCATTAGTAGGGGCAGGCCGTAGCGGCCCTCGGTCAGCCGGTAGAGCTCGATCCGTTCGGCCTCTAGGTCCACATACCAGTACTCCGGCACCCCGAATCTTTCGTATAGCTCTCGCTTCCTCAGGAGCTCGAGCCTACGGGTGGACGGGGAAGAAACCTCGACGACAATGTCGGGGGCGGAGCGCACGAACTTCTCCTCGACCTTGGCGAAGTTCGCCTCCGCCACGAACACCACATCGGGCTCGACCACGTTCGATTCGGTGAAGAAGACGTCGGTAGGGGCCGGATACACCAGGCCTCCGTGCTCCTCCGCGTGCAGGAGGAGCCTGGCGCAGAGCCTTGCCACTACGCCCTGGTGCCGCGTGGATGGGGCGGCCGTCACAATGAGCTCCCCATCGATGATCTCGCGTCGAAAGTTGTCCTCGGGAAATGCCTGCAGCTCGTCGTATACGAGCCCGGTCTGTGGCTGCGTCCCCATGCCTCACCTCCTGGTGTCCTGGCCCCAAGCTATGTTAAGCCTGCGACAGTTCCCCTGGCTCGCTCGACCCCTTCGAGGCTGAGAGCGCGAAAAGTTCATCGGCGCGCCACATCCTGTCTCACGCCCGTGCAGGGGCTCGACACATCGAGTCACTACCGTGATGTCCATGTTCCGAAATGGAGCGGGTCGGTCCCACCACGTGTTCTCCCCGAGCGAGACGGTGGTCAACATCGCCCACCGGGGTGCCTCCGCCTACGCCCCGGAGCACACGGTGGCGTCCTACGACCTGGCGCTCGAGCTGGGCGCCGACTACATCGAGCAGGATCTGCACATGACCGCCGACGGGGTACTGGTCGTACTACATGACGCAACTCTCGAGCGGACCGCATGGGGAACCGGCGACCAGGCCCGCGGCCCCGTGAGCACCAAGATCTGGGCTGAGCTGCAAGCCTGCGATGTCGGGAGTTGGTTCAACCTCACCTTCCCACACTTCGCCCGTCCCGAGTACGAAGGAATGAAGGTCATGTCGCTCGACCAGATCCTGAACCGGTACGGCCCCACCACCCGCTATTACATCGAGACCAAGACCCCCGAGCTCTATCCGGGAATGGAGGAGGAACTGCTGCGCGTGCTGACACAGCACGACCTCACGCCCCCCGGCCCCTATCCGTGGCCCGTGATAGTCCAGTCGTTCTCGGCGGGGAGCCTCGAAAAAATGCATGTGCTCGAACCGTCGCTGCCGTTGATCCAGCTGACTCTCGACGACGAGGCTTCGGCGCGTCGAAACCTCGGTGCCGTGTCGGCCTATGCCGCCGGCATCGGCGTCCAAACCGCAGCAGTCTCCCCCGGCCTGGTCGAAGACGCGCACCGGCACCGACTGCTCGTGCATGCTTTCACCGCACTCGAGTACCCCGAGATGACAGGGCTGGTCGAGCTCGGCGTCGACGGTGTGTTCACGGACTACCCCGACAGGCTCGATGACGTGCTGGGTTTTGGCTCAGAGCGCGGGACCAAACGGAAGGCGATGCCCCGCTCAAGTTAAGGTACGGCCCCCTGCTGTCAAATCACCGAGGGGGGTAGACGTCTCGTGCGAGAGCGAATTGGGCTGGACGGCACATGGCGGTTCTGGCCCGACCTCAACGAGGCCATCGGCGACCCCTCTTTCGTATCCGCAGAGAAGCGAACCTCTATTCTCGGCGCGCCGCGCGCCATAGCCGTCCCGGGAGCCTGGCAGGCGCAGTTCGACGACCTCCGGCTGTGGGCGGGGACCGCTTGGTACGAGCGCAGCTTCGATGTCCCGACGCGCTGGGGCGGGCGCCTCGTGCGGCTCTGTTTCGGGGCGGTGGACTACTTCTGCTCCGTGTGGATCAACGGCCGGCTTGCAGGTGAGCACGAGGGCGGCTACCTGCCGTTCAGCTTCGATGTGGGCGACGCGCTCATCGTCGGCGCGTTGAACCAGGTGACGGTGAAGGTCCTCGACGTCGGCCCCGACGGTCCGGCGGCGTCGCCATTTCCTTTCGATGAGGTGCCGCACGGAAAGCAAAGCTGGTATGGGCCCATCGGGGGCTTGTGGCAGAGCGTCCATCTCGAAGCGAGCGCCCACGACTTCATCGAACGCATCGCCGTCCACGGAGACCCGGTTTCAGGAAGTGCACGAGTTCAGACTTTCTTGGGGGAAAGGAGCTTCGACGGCAGGGTCACTTGCAGCCTCATCTCGCCGGACGGCCACGACACCTACCATGCCGCGGCGCCCGTCCATCCAGACGGCAACTCGTTCGACATCGAGGTTCCGGGAGCGCGGATGTGGGACGTCGATTCACCCAACCTCTACAACGTCAGCGTACAGCTTCACGACGAACGGGGCCCGGTGGACGCGGCGGCCGACACATTCGGGTTCCGTTCAATCGCGGCCGAGGACGGCGCCATCATGCTCAACGGCCGTCCTCTGTATCTGCTAGGCGCGCTCGACCAAGATTACTACCTCGGTTCGGTCTACACCCCGCCGTCGGACAGCATGCTGCGCAAGCAGATCCTCGAGGCCAAAGAGCTCGGCCTCAACCTGCTTCGCTGTCACATCAAGGTTCCCGACCCCCGCTATCTCTACTGGGCGGACAGGCTCGGTCTTCTGGTGTGGACGGAGCTCCCCAACTGGAACACGCTCACCGAAGAGGCCAAACGTCGCGGGCGTGAAACTTTTGCCGGTCTCATCGAGCGCGACTTCAACCACCCTTCGATCATCATCTGGACGGTCATCAACGAAGGCTGGGGGGTCGACTTGCCCGCCGAACAAGAGCACAGGGAATGGACCGCCGAGACCTACAGGTGGGCCAAAGCCTTGGATCCGACTCGACTCGTGGTCGACAATTCCGCTTGTCCCCCGAACTTTCATATCGAGTCCGACATCAACGACTACCACCTTTACAAGGCGATGCCGGATCACCAGGGTGAATGGGTGGCGTGGACCTCGGCGTGGGCCGCCTCTCCCGCCAGCACCTACAGCCTGAATGGGGACGCCGTGCGGCGCGGTGACGAGCCTTTGGTGCTTTCCGAGTTCGGCAACTGGGGTCTGCCCGACATCGCAAACCTTATCGACGAACGCGGTGAATACCCGTGGTGGTTCGACACAGGACGAGAGCACAGCGGTGGAATCGTCGAGCCGCGCGGCGTCGAGCACCGGTGGCAGGAATGGGGCATGGACGAGGTGTTCGG
>JALZIO010000207.1 GCA_030860245.1 Actinomycetota bacterium
GCACTGCGCTGTTCGACGGATGGGGTTACGTGCGTCTGTTGGATAGGAGCTCGCTGGAACAGGTCGACGCCTACGCTATCGACGAGGCGCTCGACCCCGACTTCGCCTTTGGCTTCGGTGACCTATCTGTCCATGAGGTCGCAGTCGACCCTGTCGAGCAAGGCCTCGCGTACCTCTCCTACTACTCCGGTGGACTTCGCGTGATCCGCTACGGCAACAACGGGATCCGAGAGGTTGGGCACTACATCCACAAGGACGGCAACAACTTCTGGGGCATCGAGACGCATCTCCTTCCTGACTCCAACAGGAAGTTGATACTCGCAAGCGACCGTGACAGCGGCTTGTGGATCTTCAAATACACCGGTCCGACCGATCCCCGGCTTGATCGTTTCGTGGGCCGCAAAGCTATCCTCACCGGACGCAAGGAAGTGCCGGGACCGGGCGACCGGAACGGGAAGGGTACGGCCCGTATCAATCTCCATTCGAACAAGGGCAGGGTTTGCTACCGGGTCTCGTGGAGGGGCATTGACTCTCCGAATGCGGCCCACATTCACGAGGGCAGCAGCAAGGTGGCCGGTCCCATCGTCGTGACGCTGTTCCAAGAGGACCAACCACTGTCCGGCAATCGGAAGAACAAGAGTGGTTGCATCAAGGGCGTGGACAGCGCCCTAGTAGCGGACATCATGAGAACCCCGCGCGACTACTACGTCAACGTCCACAATCCGGAGTTCCCGGCCGGAGCGATCCGGGGTCAACTCTTCAACCCGTAAGTCACCCGCCTACGAGTGCAGGGGGCCCCGGCATCAAAGCGGGCCCCCTGCATTGTGGCCCCTGATGGGCCCGCATCACTCCATAGGGCTGGCTCATGCCGCCCGGCCAGCACCCACCTAACGTGCGCGGGTGAGGCGGCGTGGTCCTATTGGCAACACCCCTAGTTGAGCGTCGGCCCTCGCCCGCCGCAAGGGAAAATCGATCGAAAATCGATCGAGGTCGTGGCGCCCTCTCGAGCCTTAATGAGGTAGCCACACACGTCCCAACAAGGTTCCCAACCGGCATCCCTGCCCGCAACACGAAATCGACTGTTGACCCGTCGCCATAGATCAGTACCTTCTGAGCTCGGTCTCCTCCGGTAGGGAACCAAGCGGCCGAGTCCGGTTCGCTTAGCGTTGTTCGCCAACAACGTCCGCGGGATTGCTAGCTCATGGCTCGATCTAGCGGACGTGCTGGCTTGGCCCGCAGGGCGGGCTCACGCCGATTTCGTAGGCGAAGATCACGGCCCGGACTCGGTCGCGAGGGTCGAGTTTCATCAGGATCCGCTTCACGGCGATCTAGCGGTTCGATAAGCTGAGACCTGCCGCTCGGCCGGCCTTAGCTCATCGAGCTTGGCCTGATTGGCAAACTCGGGCGTCAGGAATCGGGACTGCAACGCGGGAGATGACGGCCGGCTGTCAGTCCACTGGTGATCGTGCGCTCGACCTCGCGCAGAGTTAGTCCACGACCGGTCGCTTCCCTTCTGAGCGTCGCGACGGCCTCGGCCTCGCTCAGCTCCCCCCCGGCAACGAGGCGACCGAGACGAAAGGCGCAGCGGTTGAGCGTGTGGTTGCGGGTGCCCACCGGAGCGCTGCGGAGTTCCTCGAGCTCACCGGTGAGCGCCGCCAGACCATAGGGGGTGCTGGATCCCGGAGCCGCGAGCTTCACCGGCGCCGACCGCAGAACTGGGGCATCGTCGGCGGGTTGCAACCAGGAGGGTGCGGGTGCGAGCTCGACTTCGTCTTCGAGCCACACGTAGGGCGAACCCGAGACGTGGACGCTCGGTGGCGCCACGACGTATCCGCCGTTGCCCCGCAGGTCGATTCCGGGAAGCTCGAGATCGACCCCCGGGAGACGTCCGGCCGTATTGGCCACCGGGAGCTTCGGGGAGAGGTAGTAGAGGTGGACGCCGCCGGAACCAGTGCGGACCGCCAGTGTCTCGGGCAGCTCGTAGGCTGCGTCCATCAAGCGCTCCAGGGAGAGATCGCCCTGGGGCGGATCGACGTCGATCACCACCACGCCGGACGCGCTCCCGGTCGCCAGTGCGAGGTTGGCGCCCGGCCATCTCCTCCACCAGTCGGCCACGACGCGCCCCTCGGTGGTAGCGTCTTTGAGACCGCGCCGGGTGAGGGGATGCTTGCCGGGACTCGAGCAGTCGTTCGCCCCACAGCGGCAGCTACCAGCGGCGACTCCGTGGACCGGAAAGACCGCCCAACCACCCGCGGCGTAGTCGAGCGCCGCCCTCGCCATGCACCCGGGATCCCTGCGGCCGGCCTCTGGGTGGCTACTCACCGTCGCACCTCCTGTGGTGCTCTCGGGCCAGCACCGCGGCGAGATCGAGCCCGCACACAGTCTCCCGGTATCCGCAGTCACACACGAGCTCGAACGCTCGTCGTCGAGTACCTCGAGCCGGGCTCCGAAACGAAGGTCGTCTTTGGTCTGCACAGCTGGTCGCCTCCTTGGTTGTGGGTCGCTGGTCGGAGGGGCCTTAGCAGGTCCGGGACCGTGCGGAAAGGGCGGCGCAGCCGTCTCGTCAGAGACGCGAGTACCGCAGCGCAGCGAGGAACGGAGCGCCCTTGCAGCCGGGACCGGGTCTGCTAGCTCTTTGCCGTAGCCGGCGACCCACTGAGGAGGCGATCAGTGACCGGGCAACGATCCCGTGAGGTCGACCTCGCCTGCGTTCGGTTAGAGCGGAACTGTCGCGCGACATCCGTAGCGTGTGAGCCGTGGTGGGACAAGGGATTCCTGAATTGGCGAGCAGATCGGCACCGCTGCGATCGTCGTGGGCCACTCGGCGATGCTCCTGATCGCGCTCAAGATCTTCGGGATCAGGCGAGTCCTGGTGCTCTTGGCCGCGATCGTGTTGCTAGGCTTGGCGCTGGCGCTCAGAGCCCTTGCGATCGTCGGCTCTTCCGAACGTTAGGCCCGACCCGTTCGAGTAAGCGGAGGAGGTCGCTGATCCCCGAGCCTCTCTGGAGGCCGGATGGTTGCTGCTCCCAGCGCTACACCTCGATCCAGTGGCCGCAGTGGCGACACGACCAGAACGCGCGCAGCAAGCGTCCTCGCCTGAGGCCGCGGTAGTCGAAGCACCCGGCGCCACCGCAGTTGGAGCAGCGCACCAGCCGGCTGCGCGCGAAGCGGGCATCGATCTCGTCGTGGTGGGCCACGTATCCCGCTGCGAGCAGCTGCTCGACAAGGGCATCCAACGGGTGCTCATGGGCACAGACCATGTCTCCGGCGGGACAGGCGACGCAGGTTCCTTGTGGGTCGAGTGCTCGTCGAGGCATCGGCGTCTCCTTGGTCGTCGGTCTTTCGACCGCTCAGAGCGCCGCGCGCCAACGACGGTGTCAAGGGTCCCGCAGGGATCCGAAGGACGCGAGGAGCGCGTCAAGCGACGAGCGCCCTTGACACGGTCGGGCGCGGCGCTAGGTCGAAGGTCCGAGCCGACGATCAAGGTGGCGAGGCCGACCTAGCCGCGTACGGGACCCGCCGTAGGCGCTGGGTGACCGGGAACCCGTCTCAATGCCGGAGCCTCAATCCGCATCGGAGCACCCCGATCGGGACGACGTCACGATTCGACCTCACCGCGAGGT